>VSOH01000025.1 GCA_009774735.1 Clostridiales bacterium | reverse complement strand
GACCTACATAAACCGAGGTGTCTGTACCTGTTGTTGGTGACATAAGGTTAATCACAAGCTGGTCGCCGCTTATATCACCAAAGGCTTCCTTTGCCCAGATGGTAGCAAAATACATAGCACTGCCAAGACAAACTAATACAGGTGATATTATGCGAACTGCAGCTGCACCCTTTGACTTTTTTACTTCACACTTTTTAAAAATAAGCCTGCCTTCAATGAACTGGCAAAAAAGCATAAAGAGTGCACCCACACACAGTGCCATCAAAAAATATTTTATGAATGAAGTTGCATTATATCCTTTTGTAACGAATATGTGCTTATATTTGAACACATATGTCAGACAGGCAAGTGATACAAGATTAACAACAAATTCATTTTTCAAAAAGATATGCAGACATTTGCCAAAGCTTTTCTTTTTTTCAAACAAACAAATCTGCAATATGGATATAATACATACTGCTATTGTTCCGAATAAAATAAACATCTCATTTTCTCCTCATTAAAACAGTACATCAGTTAATTGTAAGCTTTATTTCATCATCAGCACGCATTGAAAAGCTTTCAATATGAATATCACCATTGAAAACTATAGCATTGGCAAGTTTTTCTTCAACCTCACGTCTTACCGCATCACGCAGACCACGTGCATTTTTCTTTGAGCCGAATGCCTGCTTTGCAAGGAATACAGCTACCGAATCATCATAGTTAAGCTTAATGCCCTTATCCTTTAAGCTTTCGACAAGTTCATCAAGCATAAGCCTTGCAATTCTTTCAAAATCACCATGTGTAAGCTGATTGAAGATAACAATTTCATCAACTCTGCCAAGAAACTCAGGACGTAAAAACCTTTCAAGAGCCTTCATTGTAACCTCTTTATTAATGTCCCCCGCCGACTTATTGAAACCGAGTGCAGCAGAGTCTGTTGAGCCTGCGTTTGAAGTCATAATGATAACAGTATTTTCAAAGTTAACTGTTCTGCCCTGTGCATCGGTAATTCTGCCCTCATCAAGAATCTGGAGCAAAATATTTAAAACATCCTTATGCGCCTTTTCAATCTCATCAAAAAGGATAACACTGTACGGCTTGCGTCTTACCTTTTCAGTAAGCTGTCCTGCATCGTCATAGCCGACATATCCGGGAGGTGAGCCGATAATTCTTGACACGCTGAATTTTTCCATAAACTCACTCATATCAAGTCTGATTAAATTATCGGGACTGTCAAACAGTGAGTCCGCAAGTCTTTTAACAAGCTCAGTTTTACCAACACCTGTAGGACCTACAAATATAAAGGACTGCGGTCTTTTTTTAGGACTGATCTGAACTCTGCCTCTGCGAACAGCGTTTGAAACCTTTTCAATGGCATCATCCTGCCCGATTATATGTGCCTTTAATTCATCCTCCAGTGCAGCAAGCTTTTTAATATCATTCTGCTCAATTTTTGAGGCAGGAATACCTGTCCACAATGAAATAACCTTAGCAAGGTCTGCCTCAAGCACCTGATTATCCTTTGCCTTTTCCTCAAGCTCAGGGAGTGTACTGTCAAGCTGGAAGATTTCACTCTTAAGCTTTGTAATAAGCTCATAGTCAATAACTTCATTTTCTGCAGGAGAAGAAAGATTTTCAATATTGCTTTCAAGAAGCTGCTTTCTGTCCTTAGCCATCTGATACTGACTTATGGCAGGATTACGGAGATTTGCACTGGTACAGCTTTCATCAAGTAAATCAATGGCCTTATCAGGCAGATATCTGTCTGTAACAAAGCGCTCTGACATAGTAACTGCTCTGTAAACCAGGCTGTCACTGATTTGCACCTTGTGATAATCCTCATAATAGCCCTTGATGCCAAGCAGCATTTTATACGCATCATCTATTGAAGGCTCTTCAATTTTAATAGGCTGAAAACGCCTTTCGAGAGCCGCATCCTTTTCAATATATTTACGATATTCGTTAAAAGTTGTTGCACCGATAACCTGAATTTCACCACGTGAAAGTGCAGGCTTAAGAATATTTGCGGCATTCATTGTGCCCTCACTGTCACCTGTACCCACAAGGTTATGCACCTCATCAATAAACAGAATAATATTGCCCTCGTGCTTAACCTCATCAACCAGTCCTTTAATTCTGCCCTCAAACTGACCCCTGAACTGAGTACCTGCCACAAGCGCAGTCAAATCAAGCAGATAAATCTCCTTATCAGCAAGACGTGCAGGCACCTGACCCTTGGCAATTCTGATTGCAAGACCCTCGGCAATAGCGGTTTTACCTACACCGGGCTCACCGATAAGACAAGGATTATTCTTAGTACGGCGGCACAAAATCTGGATAGCTCTCTGAATTTCACTTTCTCTGCCGATAATATTATCAATTTTACCATTCTTAGCTCTTT
The DNA here is from genome assembly GCA_009774735.1 of Clostridiales bacterium. Lineage (GTDB taxonomy): Bacteria > Bacillota > Clostridia > Oscillospirales > Acutalibacteraceae > Eubacterium_R. Next base: position 10,641 of record VSOH01000025.1, on the reverse strand, counting down.
GGGTTAAATTATTGCAATAGGTATTAAGGAACTTTCTTGTATCATCCTGTGAATTCTTCTTAGCACGCTTCTGGCGTCTTTTACTGCCCTTTTTATTATCGTTATCGGCAAGTTCACTGCCGTCAGAAGAAGTTCCTCCGAAAAGCTCTGTAAACGGTAAAGTCTGTGCACCGTCCATATTATCCGCATTGAACATTTCACCAAGGCTGTCAAAGTTGAAATCGCCCATATTTTCCATAAAGCTTGCCATCTGCTCTGATGCCATTTCAAGTTCCTCATCTGAAATACCCATTTTATCAATCATCTGATTGATTGAGCCTATATTAAGCTCCCTTGCACATTTAATGCAAAGTCCTTCAGGGGTAACCTTATCCCCTTCCATTTTTTGAATAAACACAACTGCCGGTCGCTCGCCGCAGCGAGAACACATTTGCTGCTTCATAAAATCACCTCACCAAGAGTTCGTTATAATAACAGATATTATATATTAGTATGAACTTATTTATTTTTTATTAGACCTGTTTATTTTTTGTTTGCCTTATTTTCTTTAAGCTGACGAATAAATCCGGGTGCATAGCCAAATAAAGAAACGAATGCAAGAAGTGCAGATATAACAACCATTGCGGTAATAAGCCATTCAGGGAGAATAAAGGGCTTAAAGAATGCAACATCATAAAGGGCACATCCCTCACCACCCAGTGCAATGATGATAATCATAAACACATAAAATACGGTTGTGGCAACCTTACCCCACATTTCAGCGGCAACAGGACGCATACCCTTTGCCATTAGCAAAGCACCGCCAAGCACCATAAGAAGCTCTTTGACGATAAACAGGAACAGAATATACTTTAAATAGCCGTCCCAATACTTAACGATAAGAATGACTACAATCGCAATCTGCGAAAGCTTGTCGGCAATAGGGTCAAGAATTTTACCGAGATTTGAAACCATATTGAACTTTCTTGCTATTTTACCATCCAGCAAATCAGTTAATGCTGCCACGATCATCAGAATAAAAGCCGGTATATAGCTGCCCTTTATAAAAAGAGTTGCAAATACAGGAATAAGGGCTATTCTTAAAAAGCAAAGCCAGTTCGGAATTGTATTCCAGTTATCAAACAAATCTTTAACATTCTCATTAAACTTGCTCATTTTAAACCTCCTGAAATTTAATTAAACGGGTTAATATCATTTATGAAATCAATAGCATAGCTGCTGCCCACCATTTCTGAAAAAGCACTGTCCTTAGGAATATATTGCTCTGCTGCACCGATTATGGCTGAAAATACACAAACCAATATAAGTGCTTTGACAAAACCAAAAGCTCCGCCCAGAACAGCGTTCGTATTATGCAGCGGCAAATCCTTATCCTTTTGCAGCTTTTTTAACAGCGACAAAAGAACTGTACTGATTATAAGCAGAACAATAAAGCAAATCAGAAAAGCAATAATTTCAATTGCTGCTTCAGGTGCTTCCGCTATAATCTCGGCAGGGATATACGGCTTTACAAAATCACTAAGAAAATATGACAACGGTAAAATGATTATAAACTTCACCATACTTAAAAGTGATACAAGAAAGCCTTTTTTGATACCTGCTATAACCATTATAACAGCCATTGCAAAAAAAGCAATGTCAATATAACTAATCATCACATACCTCTCCAATAATCTGATACAGTCCGTTCAATTACTTTTTATCAATAACAGACTGCTTGTGTGTATATACCGACGAGCCTAATGCACAGATTGATTTAACGGAATCGTTATTGTCATACCTGTTCTTTTCCTCGCCGTTTTTATAATTATAGCTGATTATTTCATCTGTAGTCAGAACATAAACCAAGCCTGCAGTTACCGAAACATCCTTAATATTTGCAGCAAGGCTTATATCGGTTTTAACCTTGCCGTTTGATTTGACATAGGAAAGCGTACAGTCTGTTGAATTACTGTAACCGCCGTAGGCAATAAGCAAATCACCTGATGAAGTAAAGCTATAACAATTCGTGTTGATGCTTCCCTGCTCAAACACAGGAACATATTCGCCTTTTTTTATGACACCAAGATATGTATCACCAACAGTCCATATATTTGCGCCTGAATATCTGATTTTTGCAAGCGTTCCTGACGGAAGCTGAACCGCTTCCCCCTCGTCACTGCCGCCTGCAATATATGTATAAACCGTAGTAACAAGCTCTGCATTTTCACTGTTAACAACTGCTACAGCAAGCTCCTTGCCACTGTCGTTAAGTGCAATGTCAACAATATAGCCATTGGAAATACTGAATGACCATTCCTCTTTCAGCGCCTTGGAAATCAGTGTAACATCACAAAGCTTCTCCTTTGATGTTGTTGCAAGTGCTACCGTGCCGTTTTTAGCAACATCGGCACAGAGTATCGACTTTGCCGTTTCCTCCTCGTATACCGCCTGCGATGTTGTATCAAGTCTGTAATTATTTGAACCCTGATCATAAACAAGCGAATAAACACCTTCCGTTGAAAGAACAGGATTTGAATATCCGTGCTCAAAAGCATAGTTGACCGATGCCTCCTTGCTTTCAAGAACTGTAAAGCTGTTTGGTGTAAGCACACCAAGCATATTATTGAAATCGGTAACAATTACATTCTGTGATGCATCAAGACTGAATGGGAAATTATCTGTAACCACACCTTCAGTCAATGTAAAATTACCGTTTGCATCTGTAAAACGATCCTTGATTGAGTTAACATTTACCTCACAGATTTTCATAATTATCAGCGCAAGAACAACAATTGCAATGACTATCCAAACAATAAGCTTGTGCTTTCTTTCACGCTGCTCCCGTCTTTCCTCACGTTCAATTTTTCTTTGATTGCCTGCCACATTCTCACCGCCTTAATAATTAACTCTGTTCAGATACAGACCCTGGGGAGGTGCTGTTTTGCCTGCCCTTGCTCTGTCTTTTGATTTAATAATATCTGTCAGCTCCCCTGCTTTGATTTTACCCTGAGCGATAAACAAAAGAGTTCCGACCATAATTCTCACCATATTATACAGAAAGCCGTCCGCCTCAACCCTGAAGAAAACCATATCACCCTCACGCCAAACATGAAAGGCTTTTACGGTTCTGACAGTATCCTCAACATCACTTTTAGCTGAGCAGAAGCCACTGTAATCATAAGTACCCACAAACGCCTGTGCCTCTTTATCAAGATAGTCGGCATCAAGCTCAAATCTGTAATGAAGTGCATAATCAGCATAAAAGGGATTTCTTATTTCGCCATTATAGAGCTTATAAATATATTCCTTTGTAACACAGGAATACCGCGGATGAAAATCAGAAGAAACCTCACAGCAGTCAACAGCCGCAATATCCTTTGGCAAATGCGTATTGAGAGCCATAACAACACCTTTTTCCGATATATTCATATCCGTTTCAAGTGTCAGACAATACATATTTGCGTGAACACCGGAATCCGTCCTGCTGCAGCCCTTGACATCAAGCCTTGCACCAAACACCTTTTCAACAGCGTTCTGAAAAACCTCCTGAACAGTCAGTGCATTTTTCTGCACCTGCCAGCCATGGTAGTCTGAGCCGTCATATTTGATTGTTACCATCAAATTTCTCATATCAAATCTGCAAACACCTTATTCAGAACAATAACAACAGCCATAATCAATATAACTGCTGCCAGGGAAACATAATCCCTTGCTGTCATTTTCATAACCTTCATTTTTGTTCGTCCCCCGCCGCCGCGGTAGCATCTGCACTCCATTGCATAGGCAAGTTCATTTGCTCTCCTGAACGATGACACGAACAAGGGAATAAGCACAGGAATAAGTGCCTTAGCCCTTTGAATCAAATTACCCGAATCCAAATCTGCACCACGGGATTTCTGTGCAGACATTATTTTATCAATTTCCTCAATAAGTGTCGGAATAAATCTTAGCGCAATAGTCATAGTCATTGCTATTGAATGAACATCAATTTTAACAAGCTTTAACGGCTTAAGAAGTCTTTCGAGCGAATCGGTCAGCTCATTCGGTGATGTGGTATAGGTCAGCAGTGAGCTGATAACCACAAGAAGAATAATGCGCACTGCCATAAACACCGCTGTTTCAATGCCGTCAACAGTTATCTTAAATCTGCCAAGCTGAACAAGCGGCTCACCGGAGCCGTAAAACAGATTAAGCACTGCCGTAATAAGAATAATTATAATAAGCGGTTTAACGCTTTTCGCAATAGTTTTCGGCGGTATTTTGGAGATTGCAACAATAACAATTGACAGCACAACCATTACCGCAAGTGAAACAACATTTTTGCATATAAAAAGCGAAACAATTAAACAAAGCACCAGAATAATTTTCATTCGGGCATCCATTTTATGTAACAAAGAGTTACCCGGGAAATATTGACCGATTGTGATATCACTTATCATAAGCAGTACCTCCCTGTAAGCCTTTTAAATTCCTGAACACCCTGCTCAACGGTGTAAATATTTGTTTTACAGTCAACACCGCTTGCCTTGAGTTTAAGAAAAATATCTGTTATTTCAGGAACATTCAGTCCCATATCCTTTAACTCCTCACCACGAGAATAAACACTGTCAACATCACCGAACATTGCCACACTGCCCTTATTCATAACAAGAACACGACTGCAGATTTTTGCAACATCCTCCATTGAATGTGAAACAAAAAGTACTGTATTGCCCTTTTGCCTCTGATAATTTTTAATTAAATCAAGTATGGTATCTCTGCCTCTCGGGTCAAGACCTGCACAGGGCTCATCAAGAATGAGCACCCTTGGCTCCATTGCAATAATTGATGCAATTGCTACTCTTCTTTTCTGACCGCCTGATAAATCAAAAGGTGACTTTTCAAGAATATCGGGAGAAATACCAACATATCCGATACTCTCTTTTATTCTTCTGTCAATCTCATGGTCATCAAGCCCCATCTGCTTCGGACCGAAAGCAATCTCCTTATAAACAGTATCCTCAAAAATCTGATATTCCGGATACTGAAAGCACAAGCCTACTGCAAAACGAACCTGTCTTATATTCTTTTTATTGCCCTTTGCCCATATGTCCTTATCATCAACAAAAACCTTACCGCCGTGTGGCTGCAAAAGACCGTTAAAATGCTGAATCAGCGTAGATTTTCCTGAGCCTGTATGACCAATAATACCGATAAGCTCACCTTCATTAACAGAAAGGTTAATATTATCAATAGCAGCAGTTTCAAAGGGAGTACCCACGCTGTATAAATATTTTAAATTTTCACAGACGAGATATGCCATCATTCTGCTCCTAACTGAGATTTTAATAATTCAACACAGGAATCGGCATTAAGCACTGTTTGCCTGCCCTTTATACCAAGCCTGTGAACAAGCTCTGTTGACTGCGGAACATCAAGTCCCAGTCTTTTAAGCTCATCAACATTTGAAAACACATTTTCCGGAGTGTCATCCATTTTAATTCTGCCGCTGTCAATCACCACAACCCTGTCTGCCTGAACAGCCTCGTCCATATAATGGGTTATGAGTATTATCGTTATGCCCTCCTCACGGTTGAGCATTTTAACAGTTTCAATAACCTCACGCCTGCCGCTTGGGTCAAGCATTGCAGTCGGCTCATCGAGCACGATACACATCGGTTTCATTGCAATAATACCTGCAACTGCAACACGCTGCTTCTGACCGCCTGACAGCTTACTCGGTGACTTGGTGCGATATTCATACATACCCACTGTTTTTAAAGCCTCATCCACTCTTCTTCTGCATTCATCGGAGGGTATGCCGAGATTTTCCACACCGAAGGCAACGTCCTCCTCCACAATTGACGAAACAATCTGATTATCGGGATTCTGAAAAACCATACCAACCTTTTTTCTTATGTCAAAGATTGTATCATCATCCTTTGTTTCCTGACCGTCAACGATAACACGACCGTTTTTTGGAAAGAGTATTCCGTTAGTAAGCTTTGCAATCGTTGATTTACCCGAACCATTATGACCGAGAACTGCAACAAAGGAGCCTTTTTCAATGCTGAGATTAAGATTTTCTAAAACTTTTATTTCCTTTTCGATTTTGTCACCGTCATACTCAAGAACTTTATCAGCCTTAGTCGGCTTGTAATCAGGATCATTCTCTTCAATCAAGTAGGAAAAATCAACATTTTTAAATTCAATCAGTGCCATTTGTCCATATAGCAGAGGAACCGCAGGGAAGCACCTGACCGTTTGATGTAACAGGAAGCCCTATTTCATCCGCCTCTACCTTACCGCCTTTTTCTTTTGTAATTATATCATCAAGAATATATTTCATAACCGATGCCGACAAGCCTGTTGTGTATGAATTAAGTAAAACCATAATCGGATCATCACTGAGCACCTGTGAAACCAGCTTGACAAAATCATAAATGCTGTCCTCCAAATGCCATATTTCACCCTTAGGTCCTCTGCCGTAGCTGGGAGGATCAAGAATAACAATATCATATCTGTTACCGCGTCTGATTTCACGCTGAACAAATTTCATACAGTCATCAACTATCCAGCGAACATCCTCACCGTCAACACCGCTGAGCTTTGCATTTTCCTTTGCCCACATAGTCATACCCTTTGAAGCATCAACGTGAACAACTGAAGCACCCTCTTTAAGGCAGGCAACAGTAGCCGCACCGGTGTATGCAAAAAGGTTAAGCACCTTAACATCGTCACGTCCGCTTTCACTAATAAGCTTTCTTGTGTAATCCCAGTTAACAGCCTGCTCAGGGAACAAGCCGGTATGCTTGAAACCCATTGTTTTGATATTAAAGGTTAAATCCTTATACCTGACCTGCCATGCATCAGGCATTCGCTTAAACACCTGCCATTTGCCTCCGCCTGTTTTTGAACGGTTGTATCTGGCACTCGGCTGATACCAGAGCCTGTGCTCCTTTTCACTTTTCCATATAACCTGAGGATCGGGACGGATTAAAATCTCCCTTGTCCAGCGTTCGAGCTTTTCACCGCAGGAGCAGTCGATAAGCTCATAATCCTTCCATTCAGTTGAATATCTCATAAATCTAATTATCCTAATCGTTCTTTAACAACATCGGCAATTCTGTTGCCGAGCTTTGTAATCTGTTCAATATCAGCACCCTCAAGCATAACACGAACCAAAGGCTCTGTTCCGCTTACACGAACAAGCACTCTGCCGTCGCCCGAAAGTTCCATTTCCGCCTCCTGAACGGCAGAAATGATATATTCGTCATTGTTATATTTCTGTTTACCCTCAGCAGTAACCTCAACATTGATAAGCACCTGCGGGTAAACACGCATAACAGCAGCAAGCTCGCTTAACTTTTTGCCTGATTTAACAACAGTTTCAACAAGCTGAACACCTGACAGCTCACCGTCACCTGTCGTAGCATAATCAAGAAAAATAACATGACCGCTCTGTTCGCCGCCGATATTATAACCCTCTTTAACCATACGCTCTAAAACATATCTGTCACCGACAGCCGTTTTTGCACAGTCAATACCATTTTCCTTACAGAACTTGAAAAATCCCATATTGCTCATAACAGTAACGACAGCCGTGTTTTTTTCGAGTCTGCCTTCATTCTTCAGACGCTGAGCGCATATTGCAATAACCTTGTCACCGTCAATGAGCTCTCCGTTTTCATCCACAGCTAACATTCTGTCAGCATCACCGTCAAAGGCAAGACCCAAATCAAGTGATGCATTCTTAACAAAATGCATTAACTCCTCAGGATGCGTTGAACCGCATTTCAAATTAATATTTTCGCCGTCAGGCGTATCCGACAGCATAATACATTTTGCACCAAGACCTGTAAATATATCCTTGGCACATACACTTGCACTGCCGTTTGCACAGTCAAGTGCAATGGTCATTCCGTCGAAGCGAACCGATGCAGTTGAAATCACGTGCGAAATATAATCACTTACTGCTGTTTTACAGTAAATTCTGTTGCCTACCTCTCCGCCGAGCTTAACAGGAAATTCTTGACCTTCATTAAAAATAATATTTTCAATTTCCTCTTCTATTGCATCATCAAGCTTATAGCCGTTCTTCTGAAAAATTTTAATTCCGTTATATTCACAAGGATTGTGTGATGCCGAAATCATAACACCTGCCTCACAGCCATACTCAACAGTAAGATAAGCCACTGCAGGAGTAGGAACTACACCGATAGAAACAACATTACATCCAACAGAAGTAAAGCCTGCTGTAAGAGCTGCCTCAAGCATATCACCTGATGCTCTTGTATCCTTGCCAATCAAAACTGCAGGCTTTGCAGAATGACATTCCTTAAGCAGCACTGTTGCAGCCGCTCTGCCTATTTTTAGTGCCAGCTCAGCAGTCAAATCCTTATTTGCTATACCTCTGACACCGTCAGTACCAAATAATTTCCCCATACCAAACGCCTCACAATAAATAATAATTTTTTATATTAATGTCTGCTGTCCGTCCTGCTCAAAACCAAGATGCTTATAAGCAAGAGCAGTTGCACACCGTCCTCTCGGTGTTCGTGAAAGAAAACCGATCTGCATCAGATACGGCTCATAAACATCCTCAATTGTAACAGCTTCTTCACCGATAGATGCGGCAATTGTTTCAAGTCCTACAGGACCGCCGTTGAAATTTTTTATCATTGCTGTTAACAATACTCTGTCAATATTATCAAGACCGAGTCCGTCAATCTCCATTTTACTGAGAGCATCCTCTGCAGCCTCAAGACTTATTACACCGTCATACTTAACCTGCGCAAAATCACGGCTTCTTTTAAGAAGTCGGTTTGCAATACGAGGCGTACCTCGTGAGCGTGATGCAATTTCAAGTGCGCCCTTTTCGTCAATCGGTATTTCAAGTATTCCCGCACTGCGTGTAACAATTGTTGCAAGCTGCTCGTTTGAATACATCTCCAATCTGAAAATCACACCGAAACGATCACGCAACGGTGCAGATAGCTGACCCGAGCGAGTCGTTGCACCTATAAGTGTAAAGTGCGGTAAATCAAGGCGGATTGACCTTGCAGAAGGACCCTTGCCGATAATAATATCAAGTGCACCATCCTCCATTGCCGGATACAAAACCTCTTCAACCTGTCGGTTAAGGCGGTGAATTTCATCAATAAAAAGCACATCACCCTCCTGCAGATTTGTAAGAAGTGCAGCAAGGTCACCCTGCTTTTCAATTGCAGGACCTGAGGTCACTCTTATATTTACGCCCATTTCATTGGCAATTATACCTGCCAGCGTTGTTTTACCAAGTCCGGGAGGTCCATAGAGCAGAACATGGTCAAGTGCTTCACCCCTTCCTTTAGCCGCCTCAATATATATTTTTAAATTCTCTTTAATTTTATCCTGTCCGATATAATCATCAAGCGTTTTTGGTCTTAACGAATTTTCAATATCATTATCCTCAGGTGTAAAATCAGAGGTAATTATTCTGTTTTCAAAATCCATTTCAGTTTCCTGCACTGTTAACTACCCCCTAAAGCTTTTTAGCAAGCTGCTTCAAGCCATGTCTAATCATTTCATCAACGGACAGTGATTTATCCATACTGCCCACAACCACAGCCGCATCACTCTGAGAATAGCCGAGAGCCACAAGAGCCTCAACAGCCTCAGATGAATTTGAGCTTTCACTGACAGCAGCAACAGAACTCACAGCATCTGATGTGTCACCAACCGTAATTGCACCCATTTTGTCCTTAAGCTCAAGCACAACACGCTCAGCAGTTTTTTTGCCCACACCCTGTGCTTTTGTAATGGACTTGGCATCACCTGATGCAATACAGATTGCCAGCCGGTCAGGAGAAAGCTCTGAAAGAATTGCCGCCGCAGCCTTAGGACCGATACCCGAAACAGTAATAAGCAATTTAAAAGCATTCAGCTCATCAAGTGTGGCAAAGCCGTACAAATCCATTGCGTCATCGCGAACTGCAAGATATGTAAAAACATTAACCTCATCACCGATTTTGCCTATATTTTTAACAGTATTAAGTGTGGTGAAGCACTTAAAACCTACGCCCCCGCACTCAACAACTATAAAATTAACATCACTTACAGTTAATTTACCCTTTACGTTATAAAGCATATTTTCACCTTAATCCTTTAATCAGTGAGCCTGAGCAGTGACCATGGCATATTGCCATTGCCAAAGCATCGGCAGTATCATCCGGCTTCGGGATTTTAGCAAGACCTAACATAACCCTTGTCATTTCCTGCACCTGCTTCTTTTCAGCCCTGCCATAGCCCACAACAGACTGCTTAACCTGAAGCGGAGTATATTCAAAAATATCAACGCCATAATTCTGTGCAGAAAGAGTAATAACGCCCCTTGCCTGTGCAACATCAATAACCGTTTTTGCATTGCTGTTATAAAACAGTTTTTCCATACTCATCACCTCAGGCTTATATTTTTCAAATAAATAGCACATATCATTATAAATTGTCTGAAGCCTGAGAGGAAAAGGAGTATGGGCATCTGTAGTAATTGCACCATATCCCAGAACACGGAATTTATTTGCTTTATATTCAAGCACACCCCAGCCTACAATCGCATACCCGGGGTCAATACCGAGAATAATCATACATACTTCTCCATAATATATTCAACGTATTATAACACAAACGACGGTAATATTC
>VSOH01000249.1 GCA_009774735.1 Clostridiales bacterium | reverse complement strand
AGAGAGGTGTCATGATTAATACCGCCGTCAACCTGAATATGAATATGAGGGCACTTTGCTCGCAGTTCTTTAATTTTAGGCATAGTGCTTTCCATAAAGCTCTGACCGCCAAAGCCGGGCTCAACAGTCATAACAAGCACCATTGACAGCTTGTCAAGGTAAGGGTAAACTGCATCAATAGGGGTGTTGGGCTTTACGGCAAGAGCTGCTTTGCAGCCGGCATCAACAATTTTATCAATTGTTTTTTCAATATCACTTTCACATTCAACGTGAAAGGTTATTATGTCCGCACCTGCTTTGATGAAATCATCAATATAAAAAAGAGGGTCGGAAATCATAAGATGAACATCAAAGGGTGTTTCACATACCTTATCAAGTGCTGCAATAACAGGTGCACCGATTGAAATGTTCGGAACAAAATGGCCGTCCATAACATCAAGGTGAATAAGCTCTGCACCGCCGTCACTGCATTTTTTCAGTTCGCTCTCAAGGTTTGCAAAGTCGCTTGCAAGCACAGATGGTGAAATTTTGATGTCCATATCTTTTCTCCTTTTTCACAGGGGGATTTTAAAAATTTATCAATTCGCATATTTATAATATTATAATATGTTTTTGTAATAAAATCAACTTATACTTGTTTTTAAATTATTTATGTAGTATTATATACACAATGTTTTATCGAAAGGTAAGTGAATTATATGATTCAGGCAAGTAATATAACGGTTCAGTTTGGCGGAAGGGCGTTGTTTGAAAGAGTTAATGTTACCTTCTCTGCAGGTAACTGCTATGGAATAATCGGAGCTAACGGTGCAGGCAAATCAACCTTTTTAAAGGTTTTGTCAGGTGAGCTTGAAGCACAGAAGGGCGAGGTTTTCATTACACCGGGCGAAAGACTTTCTGTCTTAAAGCAGGACCATTTTGCATTTGATGAGTATGATGTTATCCGTACTGTTTTAATGGGTAACCCAAGACTTATTGAGGTTATGGAGGAAAAGGATGCCCTCTATATGAAAGAGGATTTCACTGAGGAGGACGGCATTAAGGCAGGTGAGCTTGAGGCTGAGTTTGCCGATATGGACGGCTGGAATGCGGAAAGCGATGCCGAGTTTATGTTAAATAAGCTTGGTGTTTCAGACGAATATCATTATCTGAAAATGGCAGAGCTGCCGTCAGACCTTAAGGTTAAGGTGCTGCTTGCACAGGCACTTTTCGGTAATCCTGATATTCTTCTGCTTGACGAGCCTACCAACCATCTGGATTTGTCAGCTATCCGCTGGCTTGAAAATTTCCTGTTGGATTTTGAAAATACCGTTATCGTTGTATCTCATGACAGACATTTTCTTAATAAGGTATGTACACATATCTGCGACGTTGACTTCGGTAAAATTCAGCTCTATACAGGTAACTACGATTTCTGGTACGAATATACACAGATGCGTCAAAGACAGGCAAGAGATCAGAATAAAAAGAATGAGCAGAAGATTAAAGAGCTTCAGGAATTTATTCAGCGTTTCTCTGCAAATGCAGCTAAATCAAAACAGGCAACAAGCCGTAAAAAGCAGCTTGATGCCCTTGAAATGATTGAAATGCCTGTTTCGAGCAGACGTTTTCCATATGTTGATTTTAAGCCTGACCGTGAGTGCGGCAATGACCTGCTCAGAGTTGACCACCTCACCAAGACAATCGGTGACAGAAAGGTGCTTGATGACGTATCATTCGTTATTCATCCAAGGGAAAAGGTTGCTTTTGTCGGCAGTGATGTTGTGGCAAAGACCACCCTTTTCAAAATTATAATGGGTGAAATGGAGCCTGATGAGGGTGAATATAAATGGGGTGTAACCACAAGCCAGAGCTATTTCCCAAGTGATAACAGCCCGTATTTTGACGGCGTTGATTTAACACTTGTTGACTGGCTCAGACAGTATACAACCTATACTCTTGAGGCTGATATCCGCGGTTGGCTCGGCAGAATGCTGTTCTCAGGTGACGAAGCACTGAAAATGGCAAATGTTCTTTCAGGTGGTGAGCGTGTTCGCTGTATGCTTTGTAAAATGATGCTTTCAGGTGCGAATGTTCTTGTGCTTGATGAGCCGACAAACCATTTGGATCTGGAATCAATCACCGCACTTAATAACGGACTTATTCGTTATCCCGAAACGATTTTGTTCACCTCTCACGACCACCAGTTTGTGCAGACAGTTGCTGACAGAATTATTGAAATTTCCGGAAATACTGTTCTTGACAGAAAGGGCACATACGACGAGTTCCTTGAAGATTTCAACGAAGAACAGCTTAAAAAGTATTAATAGTTTTATTATATATTTAAATGACGAAAGCCACGAACAATTTGTTCGTGGCTTTTAACGTGCTTTAGTAAAGGTAAAAAATATAGGGGAATGACGAGTTAAACCCCAAAATTGCGAATAATGATGAAAGAGTTATGGCTTTCATAAAAGGTTTAAGTTTGTCATCCCCCTGGATTGAAGGCTTGCTTAGCAGATACA
>VSOH01000248.1 GCA_009774735.1 Clostridiales bacterium | reverse complement strand
GTATTACATCGAACTATTACATTTACAAGAGTATCACAGTTGATATTTTATATCAATAGCAAAGGAGAGATTTATATGATTTGATTGCATATTTCTGTACTAATCCCGGACTTGTCCGGGGCAATGCAGAGCGTCCGGATGTCCGGACACCCAATAACCGGGCAGAAGCCCGGACCCACTCGTCCAAACATATTCCGTGATTAAATATGTCAAAACATATAACAATCACTGCATATGTTTCTCCTCTCAGTGACAGTACAAGTATCTGTCGCTGCAAAAGAGGTAAATATTTATATTTTGGAGGTAAAAGAAATAACAGAAAACAGACGAAGAGATATGACACTCACAATCAGATTAACTGACAGTGAGAAAAAGAAAATCGTTGCTAAATCGAGAAAAGCAAGAATGAGTACAACAGACTTTATTATTGCCTGTGCAGACAATGCCGTCATTAAACCACCTGAAGATTTAAGATCAGTTGTATCGCAGTTAAAACGAATCGGTAACAACATCAATCAGATTGCTATCAAGGTGAACAGCGGTGCTGTGTACTCTGTAAATTTTGATAAAGTTATTGAAATGCAGAATAAAATTTATGAAAAGATTTTTGAAATAGCTAATGCCGATAGTACGATTTATTAAAAATGAAAAGCAGAATGCATCTGCAATGAAAGGTTCAATTGATTATTGTCTGCAAAAATTTAAAACAGTTGATGCGCTGACAGGTAAACGATATGTATCAGGGATTAACTGCAACGGCTTAAATGCTCACAAGGAATTCATGACAACCAAGCTTGCAAACCATGCAGATAACGGCAGATATTTTTATCAGTATGTTCAATCATTCTCACCGAAGGACAATGTTGATTACGATAAAGCACACAAGATTGCATTAGAATTTGCTCAGAAAGCGTGGCAGGGACACGAAGTTTTAGTCACAACACATTGCGATAGAAACCATATACACACACATTTCATTATCAATTCAGTCAGTTTTGAAACAGGGAAAAAGTTGAGACAAAACCCAAACACATTAAAATCGTTACGTAAACTCAATGATGAGATATGCACCAAATACAATGTTACACCATTAAAGCCATACACAAAGACAAAAGAAAAACGATTGTCAGACGGCGAATATCGTATGGCAATGAAAGGTGAAAGCTGGAAATTTGCTTTGATGTTTACCATTGATAATGCAATGAGGAAGTGTAAAACGAAAAAAGAATTCATTGATGAAATGAAGAAAAACGGCTATGAAGTTCTGTGGACAGACAAGAGAAAATATATCACTTACACTTGTCCAAACGGAATGAAATGCCGTGATATTAAATTACACCAAGAAAAATACAGAAAGGAGAAAATGAAACTTGAGTTTGAATTACGAAGAATTGAAACAGAAAAATGCACCGCAGAAAACTACAGCCAACGATATGATAGCGAAGATGGAACAGGCATCGCAGGTGACAATCGTGGAGATCGATTACTGGAAAGCACTAATAAATCTGAACAGAAATCAGAATCAACAGTTGAATCAAATCTCGGAGAATCAAGTGAACGAAGATATAATCAATCACTATTCGGCACAGATTATTCTTCAACTGAAAAAGAGGATGACGGAACAAGAAAGCTCAATTCAGAAAGAGTTGAAGAATCAGGAAACGATACTAACCGAACAGGCTGGGAAGATGAACGAGAGTATGCTTTCGGCAGAAAAAGAGATGAACAATCTGTTGGACAAGCTGAAGAAGAATTGGATTCCGATATTCTTTGGAACAGTGATAGGAATTCAAGTGTTCTTTCAGATAGTTTCTATTTTGTTGGAAATCTATTTAAACTGATTAACAATCAGACAAAATATCACAGAAAAAGGATCAAATTATCTCAAAAGGAAATTGAGAAAAGACTTGCTCATGGTTTGAAAACTGACGGCTATGAGGAGTATGAAGATTATTACAATAATGAATTAACTATGTAAAAAAGTCCTGCCGAGCTATCGGCAGGCAGAAAGGGTTTTTATGAAAAATAAACTTAAGGAAAATGAATTAGGTTAGGAGTGTGATGTAGAAAAATATAAGCCCGTGGTTTTATGCCACGCAATTTTACAAAGCTGAATACTGAACCTTGTCCTTGTAATATAAATGAGTATGAGGAGATGTATTGCTATGGATAAGCCTGTGATTACCGAAAAATTAATTAAAAGCTATGAAATTAATTTCGGCAAGGGCAAAGCTGTAGTAAATGAATATCTCCCAAGCCTCACCAAAGACGAAATGGAATTAAACCGAATGACTGTTAAAAACATTTTGGCAAAGGTTTTCGGTAAAAATGCCGTATAGTCTGGACATTTTACGATACTTCGTATATATTGATGTTGAGTTATCGGTCATAGGAAAGGAAGAATTCTTATGATCGCAATTTATGCTCGGCAATCGGTAGAAAAAGAGGATAGTATTTCAATTGAATCGCAGATTGAAATGTGTACCTATGAGGCAAGAGGTGAGGCATTTTTAGTA
>VSOH01000247.1 GCA_009774735.1 Clostridiales bacterium | reverse complement strand
GTATATTAAAAATGCCTCACCTCTTGCCTCGTAGGTGCACATCTCAATCTGCGATTCGATTGAAATGCTGTCCTCTTTTTCTACCGATTGCCGAGCATAAATTGCGATCATAAATAAGTTACCTCATTTCTGACCGATAACTCAACATCAATATATACGAAGCACCGTAAAATGTCCAGACTATACGGCATTTTTACCGAAAACCTTTGCCAAAATGTTTTTAACAGTCATTCGGTTTAATTCCATTTCGTCTTTGGTGAGGCTTGGGATATATTCGTTTACTATGACTTTGCCCTTGCCAAAATCAATCTCATAACTATTAATAAGTTTTTCGGTAATTAAAGGCTTATCCATAGCAAAACATCTCCTCATACTCATTTATATTACAAGGACAAGGTTCAGTATTCGGCTTTGTAAATTTGCGTGGCATAATACCACGGGCTTATATTTTTTCTATATCACACTCCTATACTAATTTATTTTCCTTAACTTTATTTTTCATATAATTCCTTTCTGCCTGCCGATAACTCGGCAGGACTTTTGTTTATACATAGTTTGTGTGTAGTCTTCATACTCCTCATAGCCATCCGATTTTAAACCATGAGCAAGTCTTTTCTCAATTTCTTTTTGAGATAATTTGATTCGCTTTCGGTGATACCTTGTCTGATTATCAATCATTTTAAATAGATTCCCGTTTCAATATACTCTCTTCCAAGTCTTGATAAATCTTTTACAATTACACAATTAATACTTCCAGACTGAACTTTTTCGAGGACAGCACGAAAGCCGGGACGATCAAAATTCGTTCCGGTATATCCATCATCATATGCTTCATCCACAAGTGTAATATTGGGATGATTTTTCAAATACGCATGAACCAGTTTACGCTGATTTAAAATACTATCGCTGACTTTGCTTTCACAATCTGTCGCTTTGTCCTCATTTTTATCATCTTTGGACAAGCGATAGTATGCCATTGCTTTATATTCTTCCAGATCTGAGATCTGATTATTTATAACAGCCATAACAAACCTCCTATTGATACTCTCAGGATATTTGTTTCTGGCGGTTATCCTTAATGACTGACCAAGCCATTAAAATTGACCATATATATTATCTCTAATTTTATACATATTGTCAATAGAACTATATCAATTACCGCATATTTCCAAAATCCTGATTTATACTGCTTGCGTAAGATACCAACCGTTCCTGCAAACTTACTTGAGTATTCGCATAACCAATTTCCACAACAACACCATCATCCAAATAGCAATAGGGATTTCCTATTTGCTCAATAAATCCATTAATACGATCTTTACATGATTTTGTTGTATCGATTACAACATTTCGTATGTCTATAAGTTGAGAACGATCCACGGCATTTACATTTACTTGTTCCATAGAAATCTCCTTCCTATTTCTGTTTTCATTATTACCAAATACTCCCTTTTATATTCAAAAGATACTATCTGATATTATTTAACGTCCTCCGATGCCTGCAGCGAACAGGTCCATAGAAATTTCATCTCCCCGCCTTCATTATGGCCGAGCCGCGAATTACGGAAGTATCATTATACCCCTGATGCATCATTGTGTTATATGGGAGCAATCCATATATCAGTGCTCATGGTTCTGTTGGCTAGACAGACGGATAGCCGCTCCACATCAGGGAATGTATCGGGATGGACTATGAAATTTTCAAGGTTCTTTAGCATGGGAATGCTTTACATACATAAAGACGAAAGCAAAATCACAAATCTAATGCACAAAATAAAAATTCTTAATATTTTTTAAAGTGGAAATTTTGAAATATTAAGAGCTATATGTATCATAATGTATTGCTTCATATCCTCATCCAACTTGCCATTCAAATAACTGTATCTATCTATCATTGGCATATATAATTTCAAAATTTCTTCTAAATCTTCATTCAGATTCATTTTCTTCAATGCATAAAACATATACGCTCTTGCTGTACGCATATTCTTCACAAAATCCTCATCTTTATCTGCACTTAAAGGTGAACAGATGTATGCTTTTTTTCGGCACTTATCATTTTTTATAAACTGATATATCAAATCCTGTTCCCAACACTGGTGATAAATATTTTCCATAATAAAATTCCTTTCTTAAATCGGCTGAACCGAAACTTTGACTTTGCGGCTTTCTGTTTCCTTCAGTACATCTGTATATACTGCTGGATACTTTTCCTTTAAAGCCTTAGAATCGGGTCTCCTTGTAGTTTTGGTGACGAAATCAATCAGGAGTTTATCTTTTGTCGTTTCTAAAACGCCATATTCATGTTCCTTCATAACTTCGGCAATTCGCACACTATGTGCAACAATCTCCTTTTCATATTTTTTTATTTCTGCATTACATTCACTGACCTGCTCCTGAAGTTTAGCAATTCTTCGTAAAGAATTCTCATATTTATCAGGAAATTCAATGGTAGGCATTCCTGCTACACTAGGCCCATAAATTCGCGCCAGAGAAGCCAATGCTAATTTGGGCTCAACATCTGACATTTTAGG
>VSOH01000246.1 GCA_009774735.1 Clostridiales bacterium | reverse complement strand
ATTTAACTCAAAGGAGTGATATTATGTATCAAAATAAATCAGCCGATATTCTTAAAGCAATTATTAAAATTTGTTATGTAATGCTTGCTGCGGTTGTAATTGTTATGTTGGTTATTACAACCGGAACAATTACTTTGTCGAAAGAGTCTTTTAAGTTAATAGAAGAGATTCAGGTAAGACTTTTAATTTTTCCGTTTTATGCGGTTGTGCCTGCAGGCTATGCAGCACTTGTGTGCATCGACAAGCTGTTAACGAATATAAAAAAGGATTTGGTGTTTGAGTCTGAAACATTGAAATATCTGAATATAATCAGCTATGCTTGTGTCTATGCTGCTGTTGTCGGTATAGTTTCTGTTGTAATCAGTCTGATATCCGGTGTATATGATTTTTTTATCGTGTTTATCTTGCTTTCACTTGGTGAGTTTTTTATGGCCATTGTCCTGCAGGTTATACGGCAGGTTTTCAAAAAAGCAATTGATATTAAGGAAGAAAATGAATTGACAATATAGGAGGGCATATGGCAATTATAGTTAATCTTGATGTAATGCTTGCTAAACGAAAAATGTCCTCACTGGAGCTGGCTAATAAAATCGGAATTACGCAGGCTAACTTATCAATACTTAAAACCGGTAAGGCAAAGGCAATACGCTTTTCAACTCTCGAGGCGATATGTCGGGAGCTTGACTGCCAGCCCGGTGATATTCTTGAATTCATTGAGGAGTAGATGTTATGGATAACAATGATAAATTCTATTATTATAATTCTTCTCAGGATGCGGCACGGATTCAGTCGTCTGCACCGCAGATAACTGAAGCACGCAAGGCACCTTTTAATTTTTCAAAGAAAGATAAAATTTTTACAGTTTTGTTTTTTGCCCTCAGTGTGTTAATGGTTGATTTTGTAATGTTTCACGGCTTTAATCTCGGTTTTACGATTTCTTTTATGCTGATGTTTATCCTTGCAACAGTCTACTTGTTTAAAAAAGAAAATACGGTTTCTCTGTTTTGTGTTATAAGCGGTATATTATCACTGACAGGCTCAGTTACCTTTACACTTTATCATGATTATTTTGTAAATGCTGTTATGCTGCTTCTCATAATGGGACTGTTTACAATTTATGTATGCGGACTCAGTAATACATTTACCCATAATGAGGGCAGCGTAAAAATATTAATCAATATGCTTCAGGGTGTATTTTTCAGCCCTGAGCATTATGTCGACATCCGCAGATCTGTTGCATCCTCCTATTCAAAAAGCAAGAATATAAAAAGTATAGTCTTGGGTATTGCTGTTTCGATACCTGTATTGGTTGTGGTTATTCCGCTTCTTGCAAGCGGTGATGCTGCTTTCAGCGGATTGCTGACGAAAGCCTTTGAAAATATCGGCATATATGTTGCTGAGCTTTTTGCAGCAACAGCGGTGGCAGCTTATATGATTCCGTATTTTGTTGTGAAAAATAAACGACTCGGTATAAGAGAGGTTAAGCAAAGGAATTATAATGGTGTTATTTCACCCTCGCTGATTACAACCTTTTTGAGTATAATTTCAGTTACCTATCTGGTTTATCTTTTTTCTCAGCTTGCTTATTTCTTTTCAGCGTTTTCCGGTTTTCTTCCTGATGGATATAAGTTTACCGAAAGCGAGTATGCAAGACGCGGTTTTTTTGAGATGTTTGCAATCTGTGTTATTAATTTTATTATCGTAACGCTTGCAGGTATGCTGTCAAAGAAAAACGGAAAGGGTAAAAAACCGTTGTCTGTAAAAGCGCTTTCCGTATTTATTGTTCTTTTTTCAACCCTGCTTCTTATAACTGCTATGGCAAAAATGAAACTCAATATTGAAATTTTCGGTCTGACCAAAAATCGTGTTATGGTTTCAATATTTATGATAATGATGTTTGTGGTAATCGTTTTTTATGTCATTCACATTTTTGCACCGGAATTCAGCTATATGCAAAGTATGGTTGTGATTTGCAGTGCGATATTCATTGGGCTTGTATGCTGCAATATTGACGGCGGCATAGCAAAATATAATACTGAAAAATACCTTTCCGGTGAACTTGAAACAATCGATGTTGATTACCTTTATTCGCTGAGTGACAGTGCATATCCATATATCCTGACGCTTGCAGACAGTGATGATCATCTTGTAACAAAAGATGTTAAGCACGCTGTGGGCAGAATGCTTTATCAAAGATATGCAGATTATTCAAATATTGATTTTGTTGATAATTATACATCTGAACTGACATGGTCACCGTTAAAGGATTTTCGTGAATTTAATTTAGCTGTTCATCATTCGGCAATGACGTCGATTGATTACTATAATTCTATTGATAAGGATGAGAGAAGCAGTCTTGTTCATCAGTATACAATTGATGAGGACGAGTACTATTGGTACGATAGTGCATATGATTCATATTTTAAATATGATGATAACGGCAATTGCAATAAGTACAGCTATAATGAAAAAAGCGGACGATATGAATATATGGGTGTAATCGATAATCCTAAGGAATGGTTATAAAAATGAGATTAATATCTGTCTATTATAAACATCTCCGAGCACACGAGACCGTACGAGATAGCGTATGCCGT
>VSOH01000245.1 GCA_009774735.1 Clostridiales bacterium | reverse complement strand
GATATGAGAAATATCCGATAACAGCTGAGAATATGAACAGTTACTATTCGCAGTATAGTGACGAGGATTTGTATAAATTAACCGCTGTTGACGAAAACGGAATTATCGGACATCTTACAATACGATTTGTTGATGAGAAAAGAAAGATTGCACGGCTTGGTTTCGTAATCGTTGATGATACGAAAAGAGGTCAGGGCTACGGAAAACGGCTTGTTTTGTCTGCATTAAAATATGCTTTTGATGAATTAAAGGCGGATAAAGTAACGCTGGGTGTTTTTGAAAATAATACCCCTGCCATTCAATGCTATCTTTCCTGTGGTTTTAAGATAGTTGAAAAAGAAAATATCGAAAGCTATCATTGTATGGGTGAAGTTTGGAATTGTATTGAAATGGAAGTAATCAGATAAATTGTAATTCGTTTAAATGACAGAGTATAAAAATGGAGAATGAGATATGTATATTATACACAGTTTAAAAGAAAAGGTCTGGAACGATTATCAAAATCAAAATTATTACGGTGAAGATTCATTAAAAAGATTTGGTTTTATACATTGTTCAGAAATTACAACATATCAATGGGTAGCTCCTAACTTCAAAAATGAAACTGACAATTTGGTATTACTGGTCATTGACACTGACAAACTGGAAAATAAAGTGATTTGGGAAGATTTAAGAAATTGCGGAGTTGCATATCCGCATATTTACGGACTTCTGAATACAGACGCTGTTGTTGAGGTGCTTCCTCACCTTTGGAGTGATAAGCAAGAATGGATTATTAATGAAGAACTACTAAAATATGGGGCTTAAAATAGATGAAATAAATTTCCAATTGGCTTGTTGTTATAAGGCAAATGAAATAATAACTTAGAAAATAAATATGTTATTAAAATAAACTCATTTTTGGAGGATAATTATTTTATGGACGGAAAAACAAGTGTAAAGTATCTGCAAAGCTATATTAAGCAAAAGGATTATAATCCTGAATTAAAAAAAGACTACTTTCTTAAGCTTTCCGAAGAGGTCGGCGAGCTTGCCGAGGCAATGAGAAAAGATGTTTTGTATAAAGACAGCGATAGTATTAAAGGCACGATTGATGAAGAAATATGGGATGTAATATACTACGCTTTGGCAATTGCGAATTGCTATGACATTGATGTCGAAAGCGTAATAAAAGTCAAAGAAGAAATCAATAGCAAAAAGTATAATACAGGAATTGTATTTGAAGAAAACAGATAGTTAATGAAAATTTTAATTGATGCAGACGGTTGTCCTGTTGTAAAGCAGACAATCAAGATAGCAAAAGAGAATAAAATTGAGGTCATTGTATTTTGTGATACAAGCCACATTATAAGCAGTGATTACGCAAAAATCATAACTGTTTCAAAAGGTGCTGACAGCGTTGATTTTACACTTGTTAATCAGGTCAGCCGAGGAGATATTGTTGTTACGCAGGACTACGGACTCTCTGCAATGGCGCTATCTAAAGGCGGAAAGCCTATTACTCAAAATGGACTTATTATCAATGACAGTAACCTAACAATGCTCCTCACAACACGCTACGAATCAAAGAAAGCAAGAATGGCAGGAGCACACCTGAAAGGTCCGAAGAAAAGAACCAATGAAAACGATAAAACTTTCATTGATTCATTGAATAAACTTATAAAGAGGTAAAACTATGAAAATAATAATATATGGTTCTCAATATGGTACGGCAAAACAGTATGCAGAAGAACTGTCAAAAAAGACTGATATTAAAGCCGTAAGTTATGAAAAGATAAAAAGCATAGATGAATATGAAACTATTATATACATAGGCGCTTTATATGCAGGCGGAGTTTTGGGAATGGCTAAAACTTTTAAAAAAATGTCTGATTGTGAGAATAAGAAAATAATAATTGCAACAGTTGGATTGGCAGACCCCATGGATTCGGAAAATACAAATAATATAGAAAACGCTATGAAAAGACAGCTTTCAAATGAAATATATATATAGGCAGATATTTATCATTTAAGAGGCGGGATAGATTATTCCAAGTTAAACTTTCCCCATAAGACAATGATGAGTTTACTTTATAAAAAGGCGAAAAATTTATCCGAAGAAAAGAAAACAGCAGAAGTTAAAGCAATGATAGATACTTATAATCAGAAAGTTAATTTTGTTGATTTTTCCAGTTTGGAAAATATTATCTGTAAGATATAGATTACAATATAAAATGTGATGATAAGTAAATTAAGGAGAAGTTATGTAAAAAGCTATTGAAAGAACAAAAATATTATTGTCAAACTGGTGCTGTGATGAGTTGAAGGAAGCGGCTCAGGCTTGGCTCGATTCTATCGGTACTGACAAAGAAAAAGAGGCAGGAAAGAAATATGTTCTTGAACTTCAGGATTCAATTGTGACTGTAGACGGAATGCTTGCATTTTTGCCAACTGATGAAGCAAAAGCAAAGTTTGGCGAAGAAACCGCGAACAAGTTCTATGAACACGCAAAGGAATTAAAGATTCAAGGCGTAGCAAATTGCGACTGCCCGGCTTGCACAGCCGCATCAGCGGTATTAGAACTAAAAGATGAAATTTTGAAATAAGCACAAAGATTAAGCCTGCGGTTGAACCGCAGGCTTTAATTATTTCACAATATTTCTTTATTTATATTTATGTATTC
>VSOH01000244.1 GCA_009774735.1 Clostridiales bacterium | reverse complement strand
GAGTCATACTGCTTACGTCTTTCAAGGACTGCATTATGAACATCCTCTTTCGTCTTACCTGTCAGCTTATAGAAGAAGAACGGAACGCCTGCAAGGAACATCATAAGACCATGGAAAATTGTATAGAAGAACAGCATCCATACCTTTGTTTTAAAGCTCTGACCCGTACCGTCAGCCATACCCTGAACATATCCGCAGATTGAATTACTGCCATACATAATTTTCGGAGCAAGACCGCTTGCAATAGTACCTGAAATCATTGTACCGATGCCGATAACAAACGGAAGTGACGCATCAAGACGCTTGCCTGTTTTAAGCTCGATATCCTCAAGCACGTCAGCCTGGAACATTGTCGGCAGAAGATTTGATGCACCGAACTGTAAGCCGATAAGGAACAGGAACAGAACAAATAAAATCTGAAGCACAGGACTCGGAGATTTAAAGTAAATATAGCCAACCGCAAATGCCACTGTCAACTATTCTATCAGCGATGATAACGATATTATCACAAGATGGACAACTGTAAAAAACAATTCAGACAATTCAATATATTTTGAAAAGCTTTTCAGTGCAAAATTCAATCTGCCTTCAAAAAGCCCTTACACCTTCAAAAATACAAATGGTGCCTGGGGCGGTGAAAATATTGAAACAAACACAGTACTTGAAGGCGGTACATTTGTAAGCGAAAGCAGAAAAGGCACTTCGGGTCATAATCAATCACCATATTTTATTGCACATCAGAACGCCGACGAAAAAAAACGGTGATGTATATTTTGCAATTCTCGCATACAGCGGTAATTTTAAAGTCAAAGCTGAAAGGGATTTATTCAAAACCACACGAGTTATCATCGGTATGAGTGATTTCGACTTTAGGTTTGAACTTAAAGCATATGAAAAATTCGACACACCAAAGGTATTCTGCGGACACACACAGGGCTTTGGTGATATGTCAAGACAAATGAACAAATTTGCAATAAACAATGTTCTTCCCAAGACCTTTAACGATAAAGCTCTTCCTGTTCTGTATAATTCCTGGGAAGCAACGGAATTTGATGCTAATAGTAAAAACCAGACGGCACTTGCGGAAATTGCAGCAAAAATCGGTGTTGAGTTATTTGTTATGGATGACGGGTGGTTCGGCAAGCGCAATAACGACAAGGCAGGTCTTGGTGACTGGTTCATTAATAAAGAGAAATTCCCGAGCGGACTTGATGAGCTTATAAGCAAAGTCAATGACCTTGGTATGGATTTCGGTATCTGGGTTGAGCCCGAAATGGTAAACCGTGACAGTGATTTATATCGTGCACATCCTGACTGGGCATATCATTTTGACAACAGATATTCCTGTGAACTTCGTAATCAGCTTGTGCTGAATATGACAAGGGAGGATGTTCAGGAATACATATTTAACTGTCTTAACGATTTGCTTTCAAATCACAGAATCAAATATGTTAAATGGGATATGAACAGACCATTCTCGGAGGTTGGCGCCGAAAATCTTGATTGCCCACAGATGCTCTAGTATCTGCATACAAAGGCAGTGTACGACATTGTTGACAGACTTAAGGCACTTCACCCTGACACTGCTTTGAAAGCTGTGCTTCAGGCGGAGGCAGAGCAGACTATGGTGCTCTTATGCACTATGACCAGGTATGGACTAGTGACAACACCGACGGCATTGACCGTATGGTCATACAGAAGGGTTATTCACTCCTCAGACCAATCAAAACAATGGTGCCTGGGTTACTGACATTGCGGGAATTAACAAGCCCTGTTCCCTCGATTTCCGCTTTAATATTGCAATGCAGGGAGCTTTGGGTCTTGGAGGAGATTTAACTGAATATTCCGAAGAGGATATAGAAATCAGCAAGAAAAATGTTGCTTTATATAAAGAAATCAGAGAGCTTGTTCAGTTCGGAAATCTTTACAGACTTATGGATATCGACAAGGACGAAATCCTTTTTAATCAATATGTAAATGATGAAAAGACAAAAAGCGTTGCCTTTATTGCCGCAAACGGAACAAGATTTTATAAAAAAAGTGTTCCGATGCGATTTGACGAACTTGACGATGCAAAACGCTATACTTTGACAATGAACAGTGAAACATATGAAAAAAGCGGTGCTTATCTGATGAACGTAGGCATTGACGCAGAGGTAAGAGGAGTTGACTATAATAGGATTATAATCATTGAGGAAGTATGAAAAAAGCATTCAAAACAGCATCTATAGCCATTCTGCAAAAACAGAATTATAAAAATCAAGGTGACTTTATTATATTGAAATAAAAAGGAGGAACTTATGTTAAAAGAAAAATTGCTATGCATATGTATTTTGTTGAGCCAAGCTCTTTGCATTTATCAACAAGAGCATCCATCTGCTCACAGCAAGCCTTGTTATTACCAAGGCTTGCCCAAAAACACCTTAATTCCTAAAATATAATGAGCAATAAACACATTTTAATTTTTACTCCTTTAATCATCTTTGCTTTTGTATATACAACAACTGATAAATAAATGATATAGGAAAACCAATACTGAAAAAATTAAAATGATATTATACTCTTTTTTTATATAAAAAAATCCCAACAATTGCCCCGGCAAGGATAATTGGTGCTATCCTGACAAACAACCATTCAATGGAGTGAAAAGCAACACCTAAAAC
>VSOH01000243.1 GCA_009774735.1 Clostridiales bacterium | reverse complement strand
TTCATCACCACATATATTTTACCATATATATGACAAAAAGCCCAGCATAAGCCGGACCTTTTTCGACAGACTGAAATCCCGAACAAAATGTTCGGGATTTTTTATTGAATTAATATTTATTATGTACCTTTTCTGCAAAGCAGAGAAAATCTTTGATATGAATTTCTGTTCCGTCATCAAGAACTGCCTTGCCTGTCATTCTGCCGAACACCTGATGCTGGTCGGTAACAATGATGTTAGCGGCACTGGTATAATCAGACCTGTCAATAATCGGCTCAAAATCCATTTCAAATCTGCCGTCTGATGAGGTGAAGGTCCATTTGTCAATAAAGTCAGGGCTGATATTAAAGGTAACATCATCAAGCTTATGAGCCACACCATCATAAAAAATCATATTTTCACTGGCAGCAGATGTATCACCAAAGCCATAGCCGATATTGAAACCGAAGCGGTGACCGTCAACAACACCCGAGCCTGAGCCCCAATACCAGGTGTTATCATATGTCCAGACACCTCTTCCCCAATCAAGACCGCCAAAATCGGTTGACGGGTCAAGAACATAGGTTTTACCGTCATATTCGACCTTGCCCGAAGCAGGCATACAATTGATTTTTTGGTTATAATAAAAGGCTTTTCTGTCCTCTGCCCAAGGTGTAGCAATTACCATTGTATCGTCAGCAGGATTATTTTCAAGTGAGATGTTCACCTTCAAGCCCTTACCGCCGTCAAATTCAGGGAAATCACATAAAATGATACGCTTGTTATCCTTAACGAGAAATTTAACAGCAAGGCTTTTATTCTGAACAGAAATATCACCTGCAACCGATGACGGAGGCAAATTTAATTTTCCCATAGGAAATGGTGCCATTGAACCTTGTGTATTCTCTCTCGGCAGTGAGAAATCAAGAAAGCTGACACTTTCAAGCTCTAAATAGCCTAAGTCGGACACAGTAAAGCAAACGGCAATATGATGCTTATTTGAAATTACTGAATAATAGTCCCATTCTTTAATACGAGATTTTCTCTTTTTGATTTTTGCTCTGTCATAGATCTGCACGAGCTGTGTGCTCCAGCCCGGCTCACGAAGAGAGCCATCCTCATTTAACAGTGGCTGAACATTAGTAACCTGATGATTTCTCATACCATTACCCCTTTCAAAATTTATAATAATATTTTAACATAATTATCAGCATTATTCAACAAAAAGAAAACGGACAAGCAGATGCCTGTCCGTTCATAATAACTATTTTTTGTTTTCATTCACATTAATCTGCTTTGACTCGGTCACTGACTGAAAAGCATTTTCAGGATTGAAATCCTTTTCAGGGAAAATAACATTAAGCACAATACCTGCAATGGAAGCACAAGCAAGTGCTGTTAATGTGATTGTATTTGAGCCGATTGTGAAAGTAATGCCATTAGTAAGACCAAGTGCCACTACAAGAATTACAGCGGCAATAATTGTATTTCTTGCCTTAGAGAAATCAACCTTAGCTTCAACAACATTTCTTACACCGATTGCAGAAATCATACCATAAAGAACAAATGATATACCGCCAACAACTGCTGTTGGGATTGACTCAATAACAGCAGCAAACTTAGGGCAGAAGGAGAACACAAGAGCAAAGTATGCGGCAATTCTTACAACTCTCGGGTCATAAACCTTTGAAAGAGCAAGAACACCGGTATTCTCACCATATGTTGTATTAGCAGGAGCGCCAAAAAGTGATGCAAGTGTTGTTGCAAGACCGTCACCAAGAAGTGTTCTGTGAAGTCCCGGATCGGAAATATAGTTCTTGCCTACTGTTGCCGAAATAGCTGAAACGTCGCCGATATGCTCCATCATAGTCGCAATTGCAATCGGAACAATGGCTATAATTGCAGAAATTGCAAGGGATTTATCGTGGACACCGCCGAATACGGTGGATGACCATTCAATAGGATTACCTATCCAGGCAGCTTCCTTAACACCACTGAAATCAATGGCAAAGCTTTCAACTCCGCCGACATTGCCTACCAGCACAGCAACCAGATATGCACCGATAATACCAAGCAGAATAGGAATAATCTTAATCATACCCTTACCGAAAATATTAAAGATAATAACAAGGGCAAGTGCAACAACGGCAAGCCACCAGTTGTTTGAACAATTCGCAACTGCTGAGGGTGCAAGACCAAGACCGATAGCCATAATAATAGGACCGGTTACCACAGGCGGAAACAGTTTCATTATTTTGTTGACGCCAACAATTTTAACAAGAATAGCTACAACAAGGTAAAGCAGACCCGCACATGCCACACCAAGACAGGCATAAGGCAAAAGCTCTTTATTAGCTGTTTTTGTGCCATCAGCATTTTCAATCCACGGAGCAATAGCAAGATAGCCGCCGATAAAAGCAAATGACGAGCCAAGAAAAGCGGGCACCTTAAATTTAGTTAAGCAATGGAACAAAAGAGTACCGATTGCAGCGAATAAAAGAGTTGTTGAAATGCTAAGACCTGTTAAAAGCGGAACGGTAACAGTAGCACCGAACATAGCAAACATATGCTGAAAGCCGAGAACAACCATTTTAGGCGTACCAAGCTTGCGGGCATCATAAATGCCCTCCTGACCGATTTTAATTTTTTCTTTAGCCATAAGTTTCTCCTCAATATAAATAATAA
>VSOH01000242.1 GCA_009774735.1 Clostridiales bacterium | reverse complement strand
GAACAATAATATAATAGTATAACAAAGTTTTTTATAAGCTATAAATATTTTATATAAAGAGAGGATTTAATTATGGCAAGAGTTTATAATTTCAGTGCAGGTCCGTCAACCCTTCCTGAGAAGGTATTAGAGCAGGCTGCAGCAGAAATGATGGATTATCAGGGCAGCGGACAGTCTGTTATGGAAATGAGTCATCGTTCAAAGGTATTTGACAAGATTATTAAGGATGCAGAGGCTTTAATGCGTGAGCTTTACAATATTCCTGACAACTACAAGGTTCTGTTTTTACAAGGCGGTGCATCTGCACAGTTTTCAGCAATTCCGCTCAACTTTATGAACGGAACAGGCAAGGCTGACTATATCATCACCGGTCAGTGGGCAAAGAAGGCTTATCAGGAAGCACAGAAATACGGTGACGTTGTTGCTGCTGCTTCATCTGCTGACAAAACCTTCAGCTACATTCCAAAGACTAAGGCTGAGGATTTCCGTGATGACGTTGACTATGTTTATATTTGTATGAACAATACAATTTATGGTACTGTTTACAAGGAGCTCCCTCCTGTTGGTGATAAAGTGCTTATCGCCGATGTATCATCATGTGCACTTTCAGAGCCGCTTGACATCAGCAAGTTCGGCGTTGTTTACTTTGGTGCACAGAAGAATGTTGCACCTGCAGGTCTTGTTGTTGCAATCATCCGCGAGGATTTACTGGGCAAGGCTCGTGATATCACACCTGTTATGATGGATTACAAGGTACAGGCAGATGCTGATTCACTTTACAACACACCTCCTTGCTGGACAATTTATATCTGCAAGCTTGTTCTTGAGTGGATTAAGAATGACATCGGCGGTCTTGCAGCAATGAAAGAAAGAAATGAGAAGAAAGCTGCTGTTCTTTATAATTTCCTTGACAACTCTAAGATGTTCAAGGGCACAGTTGTTCCTGAGGACCGTTCACTAATGAATGTTCCGTTCATTATCGGTGATGATGAGCTTGAAAAGAAATTTATTGCTGAAGCTACCGAGGCTGGATTTGTTAACCTTAAGGGTCACAGATCAGTTGGCGGAATGAGAGCATCAATCTACAACGCTATGCCGATTGAGGGTGTTGAAAAGCTTGTAGAGTTTATGGAAAAATTTGAAAAAGAGAACGCTTAATTGATTAAATAATTTTACTGACAGCCAAAGCTTTTCAACATACCATTCTCCAAATCTTCGATTTGGGAAAAACAGTCCGGGGGACTGTTTTGTAGAATGGTGGAAGCCTGCGAAGCAGAGTTTATGGCAAGTTTGAAAAAGAGAACGCTTAATTGATTAACAATTTCAATAATAAAAACATTTCTCACCATTCCAAAGAAATCCGAATGGTGAGAAGTTTAACTTTTATTCTTAACGGAGGTAAAGACAATGTTTAACATTAAAACATTAAACAAAATTTCTAATGTGGGTCTTGATAAATTCGACACTGCAAAATATGCATATGGTGACGACATTGAAAACCCGGAAGCAATAATGGTTCGTTCAGCATCCATGCACGATATGGAAATGCCTGAGTCACTGCTTGCCATTGCAAGAGCCGGTGCAGGCGTTAACAACATCCCTGTTATGGATTGTGTAGAAAAGGGCATTGTTGTATTCAACACACCCGGTGCAAATGCAAATGCAGTTAAGGAAATGGTTATCTGCGGACTCCTGCTTTCAAGCAGAAAGGTAACAAAGGCTATTGACTGGTGCAAAACAATTAAGGACGAGGGCGACAACGTAGGCAAAGCCGTTGAAAAGGGCAAGAGTGCATTTGCAGGTCCTGAAATCAAAGGCAAAACCCTTGGTGTTATCGGTCTTGGTGCTATCGGCAGACTTGTAGCTGAAGCCGCTGTTGACCTTGGTATGAAGGTTATCGGCTATGACCCGTTCCTTCCTGCCGATGCTGAACTTAAAGCAGGTATCACACTCAATAATAAGCTTGATGAAATTTTCCCTGTTGCGGATTATCTCACACTTCATGTTCCGCTTACCCCTGAAACAAAGGGTCTTATCTGTGCTGAAACTATTGAAACAATGAAAGATACTGTAAGAATTATGAACTTTGCACGTGGTGACCTCGCTGTTTCTGCTGATATTATCGATGCACTTGAAAACGGAAAACTCGCTGCCTATGTTACAGACTTCCCATCAGCCGATATCATTGGTGTTGATGGTGTAATTGCTATCCCTCACCTTGGTGCTTCTACTCCTGAAAGTGAGGAAAACTGTGCATCAATGGGTGCATTACAGCTTATTGATTTCTTAGAAAACGGCAACATCAAAAATTCCGTTAACCTGCCTGCTGCTTCTCTTGCAAGAACAGGTGTAGCAAGAATTACTGTTATTCATAAGAATCAGCCGAATATGATTGCAACAATCACCGACACAATCAGCAAGGACGGAATTAACATTTCTGCTTTTGTTGACAAAAATCGTGGTGAATGGGCATACTCAATCATTGATGTTGATACCGAAACATCACAGCAGGTAATCGACGATATTACTGCTATTGACGGTGTAATCAAGGTCAGAGTAATTAAATAATCAGTATAAAGCAAAAAAGAACTAACCGCACGGTTAGTTCTTTCAGCCTGTAGAAAAACCCTAAATCCGGAAAGGATTTAGGGTTAAATTTTTAAGATTAATGAAAAATATGCTG
>VSOH01000241.1 GCA_009774735.1 Clostridiales bacterium | reverse complement strand
AATTAAACCCTCCTGATGTCTATTTTACATCAAGAGGGTTCTTTTTTCTATTGTCCATTTTTTACGGACTTGTTCAAGCTTACAGTTGGGGTACAGTTTTTTAGCTTTTTGTGAGTACTCTATTTTTACTAAGCTGTCTTCAATTCCGTGAATGATAAGTACAGGCTTGCTGAATTTGCAGATTTGCTCATAAGGGTCAATTGATTTTGCATCAAGCACATATTTTTTGCTGAGCAGAATAAATAATCCGAAAAATTTATCCGGTATATTTTCAGGGTCAATTTTTGTTCCTATAACACAGCCTCTTCTGGCATCGTCAGGAATACAAAGTGCAGGATAGTATAAAATGAGCCTTTGAATATCGGCTTCTCTTTCTACTCCTGCCAATGCACTGACAAGTCCTCCTTGACTGCAGCCGCAAAGTGTAATGTGCTCATTATCAACAATGTCAAGTGCTTTTGCATAATCAAGCACATCAATGAGGTTTGCTGTTTCGGTAAAAATACTCATATCCGTGCTTTTTCCACAGGAGATACCGCTGCCTGAACTGCAGAAATCATACATGATCACAACGTATCCCTCGTCAATAAATGTTTTGGCATAAGGGGATGTAATCAGCATATTGCTGGCATAGCCGTGACTTATAATAACTGTTTTGGTCGGCTTTTTAACATTGCTGTTAAATATAATTCCTCTGAGCTTTTTTCCGCCGCTTATAATTGAAAAACCCTGTATTCTCATAAGTTAACCCTCTGTGCTTTTTATGTTATAATCATGTTAACATAAAATACACAGTGTGTAAAGATATAACAGCATATTGCTTATACGGACTGCTTTTGTTTTGCTATATCCTTTCTGAATAACAGCTTAAATACGGTTCTTACAAATGGCTGAATGAAAAATAACTGAGTGAAAAATGCAAAGGGGAAATTAAAGCATACAAGCTTTAACCAGTTGGCAAGGAGCGTGATTATTGAAAAATCACTGTAGTAAGGATAATAGAATACAGCAGCTAAAAGGCTCATTGCAGGGCACATTAAACCTACCGTGGCACAAATTATAGCAGTTTCAAATATTACAGGATTCGTTGTTCGGGGATCAAAAACCTTGCTTGCTAATTTGAATGAAGCAGGGCTGCCCATCACACATTCCAGTAAGTAGGCAAAGAAGAATTCGATAAGAATAACAGCCCATATCGGCAGCATCTTACCAAACATATATATTCCGCCCTGTGTATGGATTGCATGCAAAACACTCTCAGCACCTGTAATCTCCATTAATGTGCTTCCGTTTACCACATATAAGCTGTAAAATACGTATGCGTGAACTGTTATGATTACAGTTATAAGGGCAAAAATCATTCTTTGAATTTGGTTTCTCGGCATAATAAATTCCTCCGTTTTGACATAAAAAAACAAGCAATGACAGCATTATAAATCCGTATACATAATTCCGTAATCAGATTTACATGCTAAGCATTACTTGTGTCATTTATGTCTATTCATTTTTTATTTGTTGCCTATGAATTATATCAGATTTTTCAGGAAAAAGTCAAGGCGATTTTATTGGTTATTTGATTTGAGAAATATATTCGCCGGGAGTTATATTATATTCCTTTTTAAACGATGAGGTGAAGTGCGATTGTGAGCAGAACCCCAGGGAAGAACAGATTTTTTTACTGTCAGCACCCTCCCACAGCAAGGTTTTTGCAAGCTCAAGCTTCTGCTTTAATATGTAATTGCTCAGACTGTCACCGATTTCTTTTTTGAACAGATGTGACAGATAATCTGCTGAAATTCCGCAGTGCTGACTTATTTCTTTGACCGTTATTTTTTTAGTTATGTTTTTGTTAATGTAGGCTATTGATTTTCTGATGTGAGGTGATTGGATAATTTTATCTTTGCTTTTCTTAACCATTTCGGTTAGCTCCATTATTTTGCCTGCCAGCAGTATTAAAATATCCCCAACAGCTTGCAGTTCATCAACATTTCTTATGAATTCATCGGAAAAGCTGTATGATGTAAGCTCGTTCAGACCTCCCTGTATTGCATAACGTGTTGCAAGTGCCATGGTGCTTACGGCAATGTATTTGAACTGCATCAGGTTGTTATCTGACATTTCACCTACAAATATTCCGTTTTTTAGAAACGGCTGAACCTGTTCCAGCAGCTTGTCCGAATTCCCTTCCTTAATGCAGGAAAAAAGCCTTATTTCATCACGGTATGAGGTATGTATAAGTCCACGCTCCGATTGTTCATAAATTGATTTGTCAATTTCCTTAGGAATCGTGTTAATACTGAGTAATTCATCATAATTCATATTTGTCACCTCAATGATAACATATAATTTTTTTGGCATTTTGTCAATCATCAAGATAATCCAATCAGGGAAATATAATAAAATCTAAGAATTATGCTATAGTAAAGAAAAAATAATTCTGACAGTCTTAATAAGTATCTTTTACTCAGTTTGATTTAATATATGGCTTGATTATTTAGTTGAACAATGCTATATTTATTATAAATTAATTTGGAGGAGAATCCTAATGTTACTCTGCATTGCAAAAGCTCCGTGCAAAGTCTAAGGGACGAGGTTGCATGGAGAAATAAATAATCATTTCGTCCGAACGGACTTTGCATTCTATTTAAATGATTTTTAAATTAAGGAGCAAAGTCAAATGAATTTAAT
>VSOH01000240.1 GCA_009774735.1 Clostridiales bacterium | reverse complement strand
ATTATAAGTAATTGAAAGGATTAACCTGTGAACCGTTAACACGAACTTCAAAGTGGCAATGAGGTCCTGTTGAATTACCGGTTGAGCCGCTGGCAGCAATAACCTGACCTCTGGATACAGTGTCACCTACACCTACATAGAGTGCACTGTTATGTGCATAAAGAGTTGAAAGACCGTCACCATGGTCAATCAGAAGATAATAACCATAGCTGTAATTGAGTGTTTTTGCCAAGATTACCGTTCCGCTTGCAGCCGCGTAAATATTTGAACCGACAGGAACAGGAAAATCTATACCGCCGTGATAACCACCGCTGCTGTAATATGGAAATCCTGCTGAAATACTTCTTGAATCTGTAGGATAACCAAGTGCACCGCTGCCTGAGCCCTGCGAGCCTGAAATTGAGCCTGAGCCGGTTGAAGCTGCTGCAGTAGCTCTTCTGATTTCATCCTCAACTTCCTGCAAACGCTCACGATTCGTATCAATCATTTCCATATACTCACTGGTCTGTGATGACAGCTTTTTCATTAATTCGTTGGCTTTTGCAGCCTCAGCATCAACCTCACGCTTTGAAGAATCTATCTCATCAATTCTGCTTTGAAGTGACTGCTTGTTTTCCTCAAGCTTGGTCTTATCCTCATTAAGCTCGTTACGCTTAATCTCAAGTTCTTTTTTCTTAGCCTCGATTTCCTCCATTTTCTTCATAAGGTCATCGAGCTGAGCACTGTCCTGCTCTGAAACCGATTTTATCATCTGTGAACGGGTGAGCATTGCACTCATATCAGTGCAGGTAAGTAAAACCTCAAGATTTGACACTGAGCCGGATACATACATAGCTCTGAGTCTTTGACAATAAAGCTCATAGCTTTTGTCAAATTCCGCTTGTTTTTTATCAATTTCCTTCTGATTTTTCTCTAATTCATCCTCAGTTTTAACAATATTATCCTGAATAGCATTAATCTCTTTCTGCAGGGCACTTTTATCTGCCTCAAGGGAATCAATCTTATCCTGCATCAGATTTATTTTTGACCTTAATGCTGTTAAATATTCCTCTGTTTCTGATTTTTGAGCTGCAAGCTCATCAATTTTATCCTGAGCACTGTTGATTTGGCTCTGGATTTTTTCTCGTTCATTTCTAAGCTGTGAGGTAGATTTAGCCTGTGCTGTAATTCCGAAGCTTGAAAAAGCAAAAGCAGCACACAAAAATACAGAAAAAATTCTTAATTTTGACTTAGACACCGCTGATCTCACTACCTTCCTTGTTAAGATACTTTCTCATAGTTACAAGTGAGCCGCCAACACCGCATACAACACCGATTAATACAAACACGCCAAGCATAGGCAATGCATATTCCGTAAACGGGATAGCAGTCAGTTTCAGCTCACGCAGCAATCCGTTAAACTGTGTAACAGCAAGCTCATACAGACCCCATACAAAACCGAGTCCTACAGCACCGCTGAGCACACCTAAAATGATACCCTCAATAACAAACGGGAAACGGACAAAGCTGTTGGTTGCACCAACTGATTTCATAATGCTGATTTCAAGTCTGCGGCTGTAAACAGTAAGTCTGATTGTATTTGAAATAATAAACAGCGAAATAACAAACAAAACAGCTACAATCACAATTGATATAATTGAAATACCATGTCTGATTGCAACAAGTTTCTGTGCAAGGTCCTTATTTTCCCTGATTGTATCAATATGGTCAAGACCCTTTAAATCCTCAACAGTCTTGTCAAAGCTGTCAAGATTCTCAACTGTTACCTTATAAGCATCAGGCAACGGAATATCACTGCTTATCTGTGTGAAAAATTCTGCCTGTGCCTCCTCCATCGTATCAAGCTGTTCTGCCCAGGCATCTACTTTTGAAACAAATTCAACCTTGCTTATATTGCCAAGTGCATTAATCTGACTTTCCATATCAGCAAGCTCAGCATCGGTTGTTTCATCCTCAACATAAACCATTACGACATTTTCTTCCTCAATCTTAGAAAGAAGAGAGTCAATGTTAACAAACATCATTGCCGCTGAGCCGATAAGTACAAGACAGCTCATTAATACAGCAATTGAAGCAAGGGACATCATTCTGTTTGTCCAGACATTTCTGAAGCCCTCTTTAGTCAAATATTTAAAACTGGAACCTGTCATTACTCCTCACCTCCGGCACTTTCTGCTTCAAGCTTATCTGAAACCACATCTTCAAGATTATCAAAAACATCCTCAAGATCAACCTTGTCAATGGATACATTCTCTTCAAAGAAAAACATATCGGTTGCCTGCTGCGGAGTTGAAGCGGTTTCAAACTGTGCATGGGTCGGATCAGGTGTATCGGACACAACCTCGCCGTTTTTAATAACAATAACTC
Organism: Clostridiales bacterium; assembly: GCA_009774735.1. Classification (GTDB taxonomy): domain Bacteria; phylum Bacillota; class Clostridia; order Oscillospirales; family Acutalibacteraceae; genus Eubacterium_R. The sequence continues at coordinate 324 of VSOH01000240.1, read as the reverse complement.
TTCTCTGGAAAGAGCGCACAAGGTCGTGCTCGTGTGTAACCATAATTACTGTTGTGCCTGCATTATTGATTTTAGTTAAAAGGCCAACAATCTCGTGGCTCATTTCCGGGTCAACATTACCTGTAGGCTCGTCCGCAATAATAACCTTTGGATTATTAACCAACGCTCTTGCAAGTGACACACGCTGCTGCTCACCGCCTGAAAGCTCATTAGGCAGTGCTCGTGCTTTTTGTGATAGGCCAACAAGCTGCAGAATGTACGGAACTCTCGTTCTTATATCCTTTTCCTTGGCACCGCTACCCCGCCTTGCAATTGCAACATTAT
>VSOH01000024.1 GCA_009774735.1 Clostridiales bacterium | reverse complement strand
GCCTTTTGCTCGGAAACAGTACCATCGTACAGTAATCCTCGCAAAATACAAAATTCAGCTCCATTTCTCAACATCTGCCAGCGTGTAGAATTTGTAGTCTAACTTTTTCTACACGCTGACATCATCAGTTTCTGATGACGTTTTTGTTTATAATATTCATATTTAGTCAAGTGTTTTTTTGTATTCAAAAAGTTCCTTTTCTGATACATAGCCGCTGAGAGCTCCAACCGCTGTTACTGCCTTACCGCCTGTAACATTACCGAATTTTATGCAGTCCTTTAAGCTGTAATCATAAAATAATCCATACATAAAGCCTGCAAGGAATGCATCACCTGCTCCTGTGCTGTCAACATTTACAAATTCCTCAATACTCGGTACGAAAAATTCCTCATCTCCGTCAATTCCTATGCAGCCGTCAGCATCTACCTTAACAACCACCTTCTCAAAGTATTGTTTCAGTGCATGTGCTGCATCCTCGGGCGTATCGCTACCGGTTATTTTCATAGCCTCTTTCCGGTTGGGTGTGTAGTAGTCGGCGAGTTCAAGATAATCACGGTGTTTTTTAATACTCATTTCGTCATCCCAGCCTGTATCCAGCACAAGAATTGTGCCTTCTTCTTTAAGCTTTTTGTAAACAGGTAAAAAGCCGCCGAGCTGCATCATACATATTTTACTGCCCCTTGCGATACTGTAAAAGGTTTCAAGTGCTTTATCATCAGGCTCAATATTGCCTTTGCCGTATGTATAGAAGGTTCTGTCCTTTGGAAGAATTATTGCCGAAGTAATATTGAGCGGTATACCTTCGCCGCTGTAAAGATTTGTTGGATTAACTCCATTCTGTGTAAATTTCTCTTTGGCAAAGTTAGAAAAAATATCATTGCCAAGCTCTGTCGCAATTTTTGTGCTGATGCCGAGTCTGCCGAGATTAATCAGAGTTGCCGGCAGTCCTCCGCCAAGCTGCAGTGAAAAGTCCTTGCAGTAAAGCTCCTCACCTACACCTGCAAGCCTGTCAAAGCCCTGATAAAGTAAATCAACATTGGTTGCACCTGCTCCTGCTATAAATGCCATTATTTCCAATCTCCTGTATATTTTTTGTTTAATTCCAAATATTCGTTTACGAGCTTTTTAGCCAGTGAATAGCTGTTGACAAGCGGGTGAAGTGTCAGTGCTTCAACGGCACACCGAATGGATTTCTCCCTGATTGCCTTGCTTGCAAGTCTTTCATAAATTTTAACCCGTCTGATAAGCTCAATGTTTTGTGCATCAAGATTATCAAATTTATGAGGAACAGCGCCGTTTTCTGTTATATCACAGGTTACCTCAATAACATCGGTATCTTTAAGTTCCTTGATTGCACCGTTGTTTGGAACACAAAGAATCATGCTGTCCTGTGTCTGACTCTGTGCTATTTCAATAAAATTGAGAGCAACTGCTGCATAGCCGCCAAAATCCTTCTGGTAAATATTAAAGTGCCACGGCTCCTGCCTTTTAACACCTGTTTCGCTTGCCATATAATTATTTTCACGAATACCATACCAGTATTCAAATATTTTAAACGCTTCGTCAAAGTTATTGTCTATATCAATTTTGCTGAGTGCCTCTGTCATTTTTCTGTTGATTTCACAAATCTGCTCGCCTCGGGTCTGTTTTGCGTTCAGAATGTTTTCAACAGCTTTTTCACGATAGTAAAAATAGTAGAGATATTCATTGAGTATTCCGCCTCTTTCCTTCAGCAGTGACTTTTCAAAATATCTCATATCGGTTTTTTCATAAGCCTCATCGTTTTCGATGAGCTCATCCATAATTTCTCTGCCGTTAAGTGTGATTGATTTGAAGTATGATAAATGATTAAGACCGTAAACCTCGCCCTTTGCACTGCATTCCTCGGCAGAATAAAGTTTTTCAAATGAGCGCAGCATGCCTGACGGTGCGTCACATATTCCGTAAGTAAAATCATAGCCCATATCCCTGAGTGTCTGGCTTACAACACCGGCAGGATTTGTAAAATTGAATACCTTACAGTTTGGTTTCGCATATTTTTTTATCAGTTCGCAGTATTCTGCAAGTGCCGATACCGAACGCATTGCAAAGCTCAGTCCGGCAGCACCTGTTGTTTCCTGTCCTAAAAGACCGAGGCTGAGAGCAATTCTTTCATCCTGTACTCTCATTTCATCGCCGCCGACTCTTATTGTGGTGATAACGTAATCGGCGTTTTTTACAGCCTCTTCAGGGTCTGCTGTAAGTATAAAGTTCAGTTTGCTGTACAGCAGATTTGAAACCTTTTTTGCCATTTTGCCGTAAATATTAAGTTTCTTTTCATCATTGTCCATAAAAACCAGTTCGTCAATATTTAAAGCCTCGGCTTTTTGTGCAATACTCTTTGCTAAAAACATAGAGCGCACACCGCCTCCGCCGATAACAGTCAGCTTCATTTTATCCCACCCTTTATGAAAAAATTCATCATTATTATTACATAAAATTCCTTTAAAGTAAATAGATAATAAGCATATTTTTATGTTGACTTAAATGTGTCGATATATTATAATGTATGAGATAAAAATATGTAGGAAAGGGTTGAACTTATGACTTTGCTGATAAAAGATGCAATATGTTATATTGACGGTAAATTCAAAAAGTCAAGTGTTCTTATCAAGGACGGACTAATCCACAGCCTTGGTGTTTCTATTTCCTTTGGTAATATTGACCGCATTATTGACGCTATGGGGAAGTATTTCTTAATTCCGGGTTTCGTAGATGTTCACACACATCTTAGAGAGCCCGGTTTTTCTTATAAGGAAACTATAAAATCAGGCTCAGCAGCCGGTGCAAGAGCAGGTTATAATGTGCTTTGCACAATGCCGAATCTGAATCCTGCACCTGACTGTGCAGAAAATCTGAAGGTGCAGACTGACATCATCGAAAGAGATGCTGTTATTGATGTGCTGCCGTTCGGTACAATCACAAAGGGTCGCAAGGGTGTCGGAGAGATTGTTGATTTTAAATCGATGGCAAAGATTGCGGTCGGCTTCAGTGATGACGGAACGGGTGTGCAGACTGATGCACTTATGGAGCAGGCAATGAAAGAATGTGCAAAGCTCGGCAAAATAATTTCTGCCCATTGTGAGGTGAATGACTTGCTTAAGGGCGGTTATATCCACGATGGTGAGTATGCACGGCTTCATAATCACAAGGGTATTTGCTCTGAAAGCGAGTGGGCACAGATTGAACGAGATTGTCTGCTTGCTGAAAAGACAGGCTGTCAGTATCATGTGTGCCATATTTCAGCAAAGGAAAGTGTTGATATTATTCGCCGTGCAAAGGCAAGGGGCGTTAAGGTAACCTGCGAAACAGGACCACATTACCTTACCATGTGTGATATGGATTTGCAGGAGGACGGCAGATTTAAAATGAATCCTCCGCTCAGGTCTGCAGAGGACAGGCAGGCACTTATTGATGGTGTACTTGATGGAACTGTTGATGTTATTGCTACTGATCACGCTCCGCATTCTGCTGAAGAAAAAGACAAAGGTCTTGAAAAATCAGCAATGGGTGTTGTAGGACTTGAAACTGCCTTTGCAGTGCTGTATACTAAACTTGTAAAAACAGGAATTATTACATTTGAAAAGCTTGTTGAAATGATGTCGGTTAAGCCAAGAGAAATTTTTGGTATAGAGGGCGGCAGAATTGCTGTGGGTGCGCCTGCAAATCTCTGTATGCTTGATACCGAAAAGCAGTGGACTGTCGACCCCGACAAATTTGTTACAATGGGCAGGGCAACCCCCTTTAAAGGATGGGAGCTTTACGGTGAAAACCTTTTGACTATATTAAGAGGAGAGATTGTTTATGAAACCATATGATAAAAAAATTGTCCTTGAAAACGGTAAGGAATTTTATGGCTATGGCTTTGGTGCAGACAAAGAGGCGGTTAATGAGCTTGTTTTCAATACCTCAATGGTCGGCTATCAGGAAATTATTTCTGACCCAAGCTACACAGACCAGATGGTTTGTATGACCTATCCGCTTATCGGTAACTATGGTATTACCGATGAGGATTTTGAAACAAGAGTGCCGACAATGGGCGGTCTTATTGTTCGTGAATATAACGATTTGCCATCAAACTTCAGATATACTAAAACACTTTCTGAAGTTCTTGACGAATACGGCATTCCTGCAATCAGCGGTGTTGATACCAGAATGATTACAAGAATTATCCGTGATGAAGGCTCACAGAAGATTTTAATCTGTAATGCAGATGTGCCATATGAGGAAGCGTTGAAAAAGGTTAAGGATTATGTTATTCCTACCGATATGGTGTCACGTGTAAGCTGTAAAAAGCGTTGGTATTCAAGAACACCGAATCATAAGTATGACGTTGTTGCAATTGACTGCGGAATTAAGCATAACATTATCAGAAAGCTTAATGAAAAGGGCTGCAATGTGACAGTTGTGCCATATAATATTACAGCAGAAGAAATTATGAATATGCGTCCTGACGGTCTGTTCCTTTCAAACGGTCCGGGTAACCCTGAGGATGTACAGACTGTAATTGATGTTGTAAAGGAGCTTAAGGGCAGACTGCCGATTTTCGGTATCTGTCTTGGTCACCAGATGATTTCTCTGGCTCTCGGGGCAACGACTTTTAAAATGAAATTCGGTCACAGGGGCGGTAATCACCCTGTTAAAAATCTTGAAACAGGCAAGCTTGAAATCACCTCGCAGAACCATTCCTATGCAGTAGATGCAAAATCACTTGAAGGTACAGAGCTTACGCTCACACATTTGAATCTTCTCGACGATACAGCAGAGGGCGTTAAGAGCGATGAAAACAAAATCTTCTCAGTCCAGTATCACCCTGAAAGTGCACCCGGTCCTCAGGACAGTGCATACCTGTTTGATAAATTTATTGATTTAATGGAAAAGGAGGCAGACTGATATGCCAAAGAGAACCGATATACATAAAATATTAGTTATAGGCTCAGGTCCCATTGTCATCGGACAGGCTGCCGAGTTTGACTATTCAGGTACACAGGCTTGTCTTGCACTCAGGGAAGAGGGCTATGAGGTTGTACTCATTAACTCAAACCCTGCTACAATTATGACGGATACCGACATTGCAGATAAGGTTTATATGGAGCCTCTTAATCTTGAATATGTTGCACGTATCATCCGTCACGAAAGACCGGATGCCATTCTGCCGTCACTTGGCGGACAGACAGGACTTAACCTTGCTGTTCAGCTTGCTAAAAAGGGTGTGCTTGAGGAATGTGATGTTGAAATTCTCGGCACAAAATTTGAAGCAATTGAGCGTGCAGAGGACAGAGAGCTTTTCAAAGAGCTTTGCGAAAGTCTCGGCGAGCCTGTTCTCCCCAGTGAAATTGCGGAAAATCTTGAGGACGGATTGGCTGCTGCAAAGCGTATCGGCTTTCCTGTCGTTCTTCGTCCTGCCTTTACTCTTGGCGGTACAGGCGGTGGCTTTGCTGATGATGAAGATGAATTTGTTATTATGATGAAAAATGCTCTTGCTCTTTCTCCTGTTCATCAGGTACTTGTTGAAAAGAGTATCAAGGGTTATAAGGAAATTGAATATGAAGTAATGCGTGATGCTAACGATACTGCAATCACCATCTGTAATATGGAGAATATTGACCCTGTCGGCGTGCATACAGGTGACTCTGTTGTTGTTGCACCGTCACAGACTCTTACAAATAAAGAGTATCATATGCTGCGTGATTCTGCACTTAAAATTATCAGAGAGCTTAATATTGAAGGCGGCTGTAATGTTCAGTTCGCTCTTGATCCGCATTCATTCCAGTATTATCTCATTGAGGTTAATCCAAGAGTATCCCGTTCATCAGCTCTTGCGTCAAAGGCTTCAGGCTATCCTATTGCAAGGGTATCAGCTAAGATTTCAGTGGGTATGCACCTGGATGAAATTCCGATTGCCAATACCCCTGCATCCTTTGAGCCTACCCTCGACTATGTTGTAACAAAGATTGCACGCTTCCCATTCGATAAGTTTGCAGATGCCAACAACACACTGAATACACAGATGAAGGCAACAGGTGAGGTTATGGCAATCGGCAGAACGATGGAGGAAAGTCTGCTTAAAGCTGTTCGCTCGCTTGAAACAGGTGTTTGCCACCTTTACAGCAAAAAGTTTGATACCTATACTGAGGACGAGCTTTTGGCTTATATCAAAAACGGTACGGATGACAGACTGTTTGCCATTGCACAGCTTATCCGTCTTGGTGTTGATTTAATCAGAATTTACAATGCCACAAAGATTGATATGTTCTTCCTTGAAAAGTTCAAGAACATTGTTGATTTTGAGTCTGTGCTCAAAGCAAATAACGGTGATATTCAGACACTCAGGGACGCTAAAAAAATCGGTATGAGTGATGAATATATCGGCAGTGTATGGGGCTTATCTCAGGCTGATGTGTTCAATCTCCGTAAGGAAAATAATATTTTTCCTGTATACAAAATGATTGATACCTGTGCATCTGAGTTTGATTCATATGTGCCTTATTTCTACTCAACCTATGAGGAAGAAAATGAAAGTATTATTTCAGATAAAAAGAAGATTATCGTTCTCGGCTCAGGTCCTATCCGTATCGGTCAGGGTGTAGAATTCGACTATTCAACCGTTCACGCTATCTGGTCAATCCGTGACGCAGGCTACGAGGCTATCATCATTAACAATAACCCTGAAACAGTTTCAACTGACTACACCACATCAGACAAGCTCTATTTTGAGCCGCTGACTGTTGAGGATGTAATGAATATTATCACTCTGGAAAATCCTGAGGGTATTGTAGTTTCTCTCGGCGGACAGACTGCAATCAACCTTGCACCGCCGCTTGATGCACTGGGCGTTCCGATTATCGGCACAGACGTTGCCGCTATCGACAGGGCAGAGAACAGGGACAGCTTTGAAAAGGTTATGGAGGAGCTTGGTATTCCTCAGCCAAAGGGACTTGCGGTTACCGATATTGAAGAGGGTGTGCGTGTTGCCGAAAGTATCGGCTATCCTGTATTGGTTCGTCCATCCTTCGTTCTCGGCGGCCGTGCAATGCAGATTGTTGCGGGTGAGGAATCACTTCGTCACTATCTGCAGACCGCAGTTGAAATTAATACGGAGCAGCCTGTTCTGGTTGATAAATATATTATGGGTAAGGAGCTTGAGGTTGACGCAATCTGTGACGGCACGGATGTGTTTATTCCCGGTATTATGGAGCACGTTGAGCGTACAGGTGTTCACTCAGGTGACTCAATTTCGGTTTATCCTACCTTCTCGGTTCCTCAGTCGGTAAAGGATAAAATCCTTGATTATACCGTTAAGCTCGGTAAAGCAATCGGTATAATCGGTCTTTACAATATTCAGTTTATTGCAGATGACAACGATGATGTTTTTGTTATTGAGGTTAATCCCCGTTCATCAAGAACGGTTCCGTTTCTTTCAAAAGCAACCTCAACACCTATGGCTCATATTGCCACACAGGTTATCCTTGGTCATTCACTGAAAGAGCAGGGTATTACCGAGGTTTATCCGCAGGAGAAAAAGCGCTGGTATGTTAAAGCACCTGCTTTCTCCTTCTCAAAGCTTAAGGGTATGGATACCTACCTTTCACCTGAAATGAAATCAACAGGTGAAGCAATCGGCTATGATAAATCACTGACAAGGGCACTTTATAAGGCAATTCAGGCATCAGGCTTGAATGTTGCTAACTATGGTACAGTGCTTGTTACAATTGCAAATCAGGACAAGCCGAGAGCGTTACCTCTCATTAAGCGTTTTTATGAGCTTGGCTTTAATATTGAAGCTACAGAGGGTACAGCAAAGTATCTTAAAGAGCATGGAATCAGAACCCGTGTTCGTGCTAAGCTGACACTTGATGAAAGTGATGAAATTCTTATGGCACTGCGTCAGGGTCATATAGCTTATGTTATCAACACCATTGATATTAATGCCGGTGACTCACATTCAGACGGCAGTGAAATCCGCAGAGCAGCAGTTGAAAATAATGTGACAATGTTTACATCACTTGACACAGTTAAGGTGCTTCTTGATGTTCTTGAGGAAATTACACTTGGTGTATCAACAATTGATGCAGATTAATAAGAGAGAATAAATATGTATAAGCAAAACATTTACAAAATTTTATCTAACAAAAAAATTGCCAAGGATGTTTTTGAAATGGTGCTGGAGGGGGATACGCAGTATATTACTGCTCCCGGTCAGTTCATTAATATTCAGCTTGACGGCAGGTTTTTAAGACGTCCGATATCCGTTTGTGATTATGATGATACCACTGTTACAATCATTTATAAGGTTGTGGGTGAGGGAACTGAAATGATGTCTGCGCTGTCAGCAGGTGAAACACTTGATGTTTTAACAGGTCTTGGCAATGGCTACGATATTTCGCAGGGTACTAAGCCCATGCTTATCGGCGGCGGTGTCGGTGTTCCTCCTATGTATAACCTATGCAAAAAACTCATTGCAGCAGGTCAGAAACCTGTTGTTATACTTGGTTTCAATACTAAGGACGAGATTTTTTATGAGGATGAGTTCAAGGCTCTTGGTGCAGAGGTGCGTGTTGCAACTGCCGATGGCTCTTATGGTATAAAAGGCTTTGTAACGGATGCCTTTGCCGATGATTATGATTATTTCTATACCTGCGGTCCTATGCCTATGTTCAGGGCAATTGAAGCGAAGGTAACAACATCGGGTCAGTATAGCTTTGAGGAACGTATGGGCTGCGGCTTCGGTGCATGTATGGGCTGCAGCTGTAAAACAAAATACGGTAATAAAAGAATTTGCAAGGACGGTCCTGTGCTGGTAAGGGAGGAAATTATATGGTAGATTTATCTGTCAGTCTTGCGGGTATGAATATGGATAATCCTGTTGTTCCTGCATCAGGTACCTTCGGTTTCGGCAAGGAATTCAAGGATTTTTATGATATAAATATTCTTGGCTCTTTTTCATTCAAAGGCACTACCAAGGATGCACGCTTCGGCAATCCAACACCAAGAATTGCAGAATGCACTTCGGGTATGATTAATGCCGTAGGACTTCAGAATCCCGGTGTTCACCATGTTATTGAGCATGAATTGCCTGAAATGAAGGCGTATTTCCACAAGCCTGTTATTGCTAATATTTCGGGCTTCAGTGTTGAGGATTATGCCTATACCTGTCAGCTTCTTGATAAGGAGGAGCAGGTCGGTATTTTAGAGGTTAATGTTTCCTGTCCGAATGTTCACGGCGGCGGAATGAGCTTCGGCACATCGCCTGAATGTGCGGCAGAGGTTACAAGGGCAGTTAAGGCCGTCACAACAAAGCCTGTGTTTATCAAGCTTTCGCCTAATGTAACGGATATTGTTTCAATTGCAAAGGCTTGTGAGGAGGCCGGTGCAGACGGCATCTGCCTTATCAATACAATGCTTGGTATGCGTATTGATTTAAAAAGACGTCAGCCGATTATTGCCAACAAAATGGGTGGCTTCAGCGGTGACGCTATTTTCCCTGTGGCTGTAAGAATGGTTTATCAGGTTGCCAAGGCTTGTAATATTCCTGTTATGGGCTGCGGCGGTGTTTCAAGCGCAAAGGCTGTTATTGAAATGATGATGGCAGGTGCAACTGCCGTTCAGGTTGGTGCTGCCAATCTTGTTAATCCGTATGTATGCAAGGATATAATCGAGTCTTTACCGCAGGAGTGCGAAAAGCTCGGTATAAATAAATTAAGTGATATTATAGGAGTGATTGATTAATGGGTAAGGACGTTATTATTGCCTGCGATTTTTCTTCTGCAGAGGACACATTCAAATTCCTCGACAAGTTCACAGAGGAAAAGCCTTTCGTTAAAATCGGTATGGAGCTTTATTATGCTGAAGGTCCGTCAATCGTTAAGGAAATTAAGAAAAGGGGACACAAAATTTTCCTTGACTTAAAGCTTCACGATATTCCTAATACTGTAAAAAAATCGATGGCGGTGCTTTCAAAGCTTGATGTTGATATGACTAACCTTCACGCAGCAGGTACTGTTGATATGATGAAGGCTGCACTTGAGGGGCTGACACGTGAGGACGGCACTCGTCCGCTGCTGATTGCGGTTACACAGCTTACCTCAACAAGTGAGGAAAGAATGCAGAAAGAGCTTTTAATCAATGCATCAATCAATGACACTATCGTTAAGTATGCCAATAACGCCAAGGAAGCAGGTCTTGACGGTGTGGTTTGCTCTCCGCTTGAGGCAGGTATGGTTAAGGATAGCTGCGGCAAAGCCTTTATGACAGTCACACCGGGTGTAAGATTTGCAGACGGTGAGGTTGGTGACCAGGTTCGTGTTACCACGCCTGCAAAGGCTAAGGAAATCGGCAGTGACTATATCGTAGTCGGCAGACCGATTACTGCAAGTGATGACCCTGTTTCAGCTTACAGAAGATGTGTCGAAGAGTTTGTAGGATAAGGAGAAACAAAATGGAAGGCTATAAAAGAGAATTTGTAAAGTTTTTAGAGAGTGCAGGCGTTCTGAAGTTTGGTGATTTTACTGCAAAGAGCGGAAGAAAAATACCTTATTTCATTAATGCAGGTGATATTAAAACAGGCGAGCAGATTCAGAAGCTCGGTGAGTTTTATGCAAAAGCGTATTTTGAAAAAATCGGCAATAAAAAGACTGTTCTTTACGGTCCTGCATATAAGGGTATTCCGATTGCCGTTTCAGTTGCAGTATCCCTTGCAAAGCAGGGGCTTGATGTGCCGTTCTTCTTTAACAGAAAGGAAGAAAAGGATCACGGCGAGGGCGGTGTTTTTGTTGGTTACACACCAAAAGCAGGCGAAGAGGTTGTTATTGTTGAGGATGTTATCACAGCAGGAACAGCAATCAGAGAGAGTATGTCAATTCTCTCAAAGCTTGAGGGTGTAAAGGTTGCTGCTGTTTTCGTTATGGTTGACCGTAAGGAAAAGGGCAAGACAGAAAAATCTGCTATGGCAGAGGTCGGTGATGAATACGGCTTCCCTGTATATTCGGTTGTTGATGTTTATGACATCATTGAGTATCTTGAAGAGGATGAATGTAACCGTGAAAACGTTGAGCGCATAAAGAAGTATCTTGAAATCAACGGTGCAAAGGACTAAGAGAAAGGACTTTTGAAATGCGTCATTTACTTGATACAACAGATTTATCGTTAAAAGAAATTGATGATATGATAGCAACTGCTATAGATATTATTGATAATAAAGAAAAATACGCACATATCTGTGCCGGTAAAAAGCTTGCAACATTATTTTTTGAGCCTTCAACAAGAACAAGACTGTCCTTTGAGGCTGCAATGTATGAGCTTGGCGGTAATGTTCTTGGTTTTAGTGAGGCTGCCTCATCATCTGCATCAAAGGGTGAAAGTGTTGAGGATACAATCCGAATGGTTTCCTGCTATGCTGACATTATCACAATGCGTCACCCGTATGAGGGTGCACCGAGGGTAGCAAGTCAGAAAAGCGGTGTACCGATTATTAACGCAGGTGACGGCGGTCATTCTCACCCGACACAGACGCTTACCGATCTTTTGACAATTTATCGTGAAAAGGGTAGGTTTGAAAATCTGACTGTCGGTCTTTGCGGTGACCTTAAGTTCGGCAGAACTGTTCATTCTCTCATTAAAGCAATGTGCAGATATAAAAATGTTAAATTCATCCTTATTTCACCTAAAGAGCTTGCAGTGCCGGATTACATCATAACTGATGTGCTTGATAAATGCGGTGCCGAATATGAAGAGGTTGAAACGATGGAGCAGGTTATGGATAAGCTTGATATCCTCTATATGACCCGTATTCAACGTGAGCGCTTCTATTCTGAGGATGAATATTTAAAGCATAAGGATGCTTTTGTTCTTGACCTTGATAAGCTGAAAACAGCAAAGTCGGATCTGACAATTATGCATCCGCTCCCGAGAGTAAATGAGATCGCCCCTGAGGTTGATGATGACCCAAGGGCAAAGTATTTTATTCAGGCATTGAACGGTAAATACATCCGTATGGCTTTAATTAAAACTCTGCTTGAATGGGGAGGTACTCTTTAATGAATATTGATGCTATTGAAAATGGCTATGTTATTGACCATATACCTGCCGGAAAGGGTATGCAGGTTTATGAGATTTTAAATCTCAGCTCACTTTCCTGTCAGGTTGCAATCATCACGAATGCGAAGTCAAAGAAGGATGAAGCAAAGGATATCATTAAAATCAATAATCTTATTGACCTTGATATGGACGTGATTGCATATATTGCACCGATGGCAACAGTTAATGTTATAAAAAACAGTGAAAGAGTTGAGAAGAAAAAGCTTTCACTTCCCACTGAACTTATTAATGTTATCAAATGCCCTAATCCAAGGTGTATCTGTAATAATGAGTCCATATCGCATATTTTTAAATTAACTGATGAAAAGGGAACTTATCGCTGTCTTTACTGCGAAACAAAAGCAAAATAGTTTTATAGGTCGTGTGTGTTATGAGTGGTAAAAATAAACTTGCTTGTTCAAAAGAAACTGAAAGGAATATTGCAGATGCATTAAAGGATTTAATGCAGTCGAAAGCTTTTGAAAAAATATCTGTATCTGATATTACGGATTATTGCGGTATTCACCGTCAGACCTTTTATTATCATTTTACTGATAAATATGAGCTGCTTGATTTTGTTGTACATAATGAGCTCATTGAGCCGTTGCTGTTAGATTTTACGCTTGATAATATGTATGACAAATTCACGCTTATGTTTAATGTGATGAAATCCAATCAGCAGTTTTATCATTCTGCTTTTAAAATTAATGCCGGCGAGCTTTTTAACTTTGTCAGTAAGCTGGCATCAGAACGCTTTATTGACCTTTTTTCAGAGCTTGAAAAGAGTAATAATATTCCTGCAAGAAATGAAGATGATCATAAAATGCTTGCTGAATTTTTCGGCTTTGGCATATCCGGCGTTGTGCTTGAATGGGCGCAAAACGGAATGAAGGATTCACCCGAAATGCTTGCAGAAAGAATAAGAATTATTATCAATGATTGTAAAAAGCTTGCGATAGCGAGATTATAGAAATAAGCCTCCGACATAGCCTGATATGTCAGAGGCTTATTTTTTATAAAAGAATATAAGAGATAATTACAGCCAAAACAATATTGTTAAATTAAATTTTTTATTACAATAGTCTAACCTTTATTGTCTAAGATTGTCAGTTATGATATTATTTTTAAGATAGAAATTTTAAAGGAGAAAAGGGTATGGAAAGAAAAATTGTTATTTTTGATCACCCTCTGATTCAGCATAAGCTTAGTATTCTTCGTTCAACAGAAACAAGCACAAAGGATTTTCGTCAGCTTGTTAACGAGATTGCAATGCTTATGACATTTGAGGCTACAAGAGATTTACCGACTGAGGAAATTGAGGTTGAAACTCCATGCGGTATTGCAAAGTGCAATCATATCGCAGGCAGAAAGCTTTCATTTGTTCCGATTTTAAGAGCAGGTCTGGGTATGGTTGACGGCTGTCTTCAGCTTGTTCCTGCGGCTCGTATAGGGCATATAGGTCTTTACAGGGATGAAACAACACACACACCTGTTGAATATTACTGTAAGCTGCCTAAGGATATAGAGGAAAGGGACGTATATGTTGTCGACCCGATGCTTGCAACAGGCGGTTCTGCTATTGATGCAATCAGCCAGATTAAGCTCAGAAGTCCGCGTAAAATTGTATTTATGTGTATCATTGCTGCACCGGAAGGACTTGAGGCACTGGAAAAGGCACATCCTGATGTTGATATTTATTGTGCAGCGCTTGATGAAAAGCTTAATGAGGATTGCTATATCATACCGGGACTCGGTGACGCAGGTGACAGAA
>VSOH01000239.1 GCA_009774735.1 Clostridiales bacterium | reverse complement strand
CATAGGGAGCCTGTACCTCAACAAGGGTATAATCACCATAAGGCAATTTTTCAGGAGTTATTAAATATCCCTCGGAATTTGTATAGAAAGTATGAATTTCCGTTACCTCAGGATAGGTAAACTGCATTGTCACTCTATGACCGTCTGAATCATAAATTTCAAAGCCTGCGCCGGCATAAGCAATCTGCTTTTCTGTTTCGGAATCAACTTTGACAACCTTAAGATAGCTTTCAAAATTTGAATTGTTAATAAGGAATTTATATGTCTGATTATCAGACTGAATAAACACATCAAAATCAGCAATAAACTCTCTGCCATCCCAGCCTTTCGTCTGATGGACGGTGTAAACACCATAAGGAAGTAGCTTTGTACTCGCAAAGCCGTCTGCATCACAGACAATTGTATCTTTTTCATTCTTATCCGCATTTGCAAATGAGCCTGCAGATTTTAAATAAATCTGAAATTCTGCACCCTTTTCAGGCGTTTCAATCTGTGTGCTGCCATTATCTGTATGCTTGATAATCGCAATATTGCCTTTTACAACCTGCTCAGTAACCTTGCTTTCCAAAGTATTATGTTCTACTTTGTACAGCTTCGGTTCAGCACCGACCTTATACACGGTACTATTTACAAGATAGCCTTCGCTCGCAGAAATTTCTCGGATAGTCCAATCCGTACCGCAAGGGAAATAGTCTGTTGTAAAGGATGCATTCTTATCAGTTGTATAGGATGCAACCAGCTTGTCACCCTTATACAATCCATATACAGCACCTGCAAGCGTAGCATCACCCTGTGCAGTTCCTTTTTCGACATCTGATTTAACGACAGTTACTCTGAATTTCTTGAGAACATTCTCAAAGCGAACTGTCGCAGTCTGACCGCCGGTTATGGTGACTTCTTTAGATTTCGGGGTTACCCATTCAGAGCTTGGTTCCTCAGTAACCGTATATTTGCCCGGCTGCAAATCCTCCAGCTCAAACTCACCCTTGCTGTTTGTAACACAGACCTTGGAATAGTTATTTCCGGTAACGATAAACTTAAATCCTTCAACTTGTCCATTCTCAGAGGTCTTGATTAATTTCATTCTGCCTGATGACAGCTCAATCGTTAACGGTGCAGTTACCGGATCGGCAATTTTACCATAGAAAAGAGTCTGATTCGCACCAATAAGAGCAAATGCTGAATTGATATCTGTATTTTTCTTAGTGAAAATAAGTCTGCCGTTTAAGGTACCTTCACCGGTAGCATAAACAGTAAGCTTGTTTCCGTTTACACTGGTATGAATTCTGTCACTGGTTGATTTAACAGTAAAATTACCGAGTACATTATTACTGTCGGTCAATGTTACGGAATTACCGCTGCCTGTTCCTTTCAGAGAAACAGTCTGATTGCTGAAGCTTGGTCTGTTCTGATGTCCTGAACAAGCTTCAAGAATTTTCTTATAGCATTCAAGTGCATCATTCAAAAGAGCCTGACCCGAACTGCTTGTTGCATAAAGATTATTTGCAAAGGATGTCAGGGATGCAGAATAATTTGTTCTTGCTCCTATTTCAAATTCCCACAGAAGTATTTCAGTAGCTAATTGTGCAGCATCTCTTGAATAGCCATAGGTTGAAGCTGCCGTGCCATCATAACCATAGATTGATACTAATGTCATACCATTCTGTGCTGCTCTGGTAAGTTCATTTAACCATAAGTTTGTATATCTTATGTTTGTAGCAGTTGCATCAGAATTCGTACAGCCCTCATAAATCTGAATACAATACAAGGGTTCTCCGTTTGACAGATTTCTTAATGCAATCTGACCTGAGTTGTTGTGGGTGTGACCATCTGCTGTTTGCCAATCACCGGTTCGGTAATACACATCAACATATTTTGTTGAGTAGCTGTAACGACTGCCTTCTGTCAGAGCAGCAAAGGCTTGCATAGGCAGCGTGCTGAACAGCATCAGTAGTGCCAATAATAATGCTGCTACGCTCAGCCTTCGCTTTTGCCTGGGTTGTTTGGTTTTTGTTTTCTTCATAAAACCTTCCTTTCGTAAATTTATTTATATATTCAAAACAGCCGTAAGGCTGGAATTTTAGAAAAAAGAAAAAGCTAACTTATCTGAATTCGATAAATTAGCTTCATTGATATAAGTATTGTTTTGTGATATACTTTTATTGTTTATATAACATCATCCACAGTTCTGAACCTATAATAATTTATGAATCTTTAATTATTTTATCTTTTAATAACCTCTCATATTAATATTCATTTAAATATCTTTTATCTAATGTTTTTAGTATTACTTTTTTTTCAGGTCTTTTTAGTTTATTTTTAAAAATCCATTCATCTGCTGAATTGTCAATATATATGCGCTCCACAAGAAAGTCTTCACCAACAACTACTAAATCATCTGCAACCTCAGATATAAAACAATCTTCTGTTTTCGATGCCAAATCAAAAAAAACATTTAAAGGAATTTCAAAACTTTCACAGCCGACCCACAGTATTTGGGAAATGTCTTTGTTATTTCTTTTTAAACACAATGATAATGTTTCTAATAAATTCATAAAATCATACCTCCGGAGGTTAAAATGTCTAATTCAAAAATTCAAAGAACGAATCAGGAAATTTTTCAAAGTGTAATCGAACAAATTAATTTTTTAAATAATGATTGTAATTCATATGATAATGGAGATAATTTTTACGGGAAAAGAATATCTCTTGCTCTTAGAATACTAT
>VSOH01000238.1 GCA_009774735.1 Clostridiales bacterium | reverse complement strand
CACTCCTCCCCCCCCCTCCTTCCTTTTCCCCTCCTCCCCCCCCCCCCCCTAATTTTGAGATTTCATAAATTTTCTGCTTTGTTTTCTTCATATCGTCAATCATCTCTTTTTTTCCGTTTTCAGTCAGCCATTTTGCTGTGCGCCCCCAGATATTTGTTCTTTTCATAGTATAAAATTCGTAACTGTTTTCTTCACAGCCTTTTATTGAAGAAAACAGCTTTTCAATTTCCGCAGAAATCTCCGGTGAAGCTTCACGCATAATGTATAGCTTATTAACATCACGTACCCCCTCATCGAGTTTTGCCAGACGCAGTGACATTTTGCTTTCAGGCTCTTTTTCATCTCTGTATGACGGATAAACAAGGAAGCAGTCACCTGCCGGAAATGACCAGTGCGTAGATTCCTCTAAAGGATCGGCAACCCATGCATCATATGCCCAGCGTAAAAATCCTGTTGCATTTAATGAGCCGGCAAACATAATTGACCAATAGCTTTCAACAGGTATTGATTTTGTGAAGCTGTTCGGAACATGTTCTGTTGCGGTATACATTGTTGTTTCCTGTTTGTTTTCTCGTCTCAAACGCACCTGCTGCTTAAAATCAGACAAATTATCTCGAATTTGCTGAAGCCCTACAGAGGCATAATCAAGCCTGTTAAATATAGCAGCATTGTGCTTAAAATCATTAAACGATGCTGATATTTTAAGCGACTGTCCATTCTTATTTTTAACTGTTGAAATCAAATCAAGTGCCGTTTCCATATTACGGCGTTCGTCAAAACCTATATATGTACTGTCAAACCAATCCATTTCATCAAGGTGTGAAATAAATTCCTTAAGAAACGGTAACCAAGCTTTATTATACTTTTCTCTGACAGCAGGATTAACTGTCATTTTCATTTCTTTTTTCTTTGCTTCATCATAATACCTTATAACATTTTTCCATGGCATCATACTGTAGCATATAATTTTGTCAGCAATCCCTATACTTTTATTTAACTGAACCCACTTATCAAAATGAGTATAATCAAACTTCCAATTGCCATCAGCCGTTTTTATCCACTTTATCATTGAAGGATAGTGAATATCTCTGTTATAACCATAGGTCTGTCCGCCCCAGGCCTCTTCGACAATACTTGCGGTAACTGCATGACCGCCAAGATTTTTATAAATCTCCATATGCTGTTTCAAAATTTCCAAATGCCTGTCTGAAAAAGGTTCAACATCATAATAATATGCAACATTATACGGATGACTCCAATATTCTGTATCAAACAAGTAATTTGCCGCATCAGGCATTGTTATATCCAGTACCTCAAGAATATAATCTAACTCAACCGTTTTTTCTGTATTTTCGGCAGAGATGGTAATTGTTCCGTGATAAACTCCTGACAATATATCTTCAGGTATTCTGATTTCTGCCCATACTAACTGTAATTTATCCTTGCCTACTGAAATCGGCTCATCAGAATAAATCACCTCAGGATAATATTCTCTTTTTCCCCGCGGCATTATATTCCCGGGGTTGTTAGCATACCAGCCCGCATGACCGTTATACGCCTTAACCTCTTTTACAAATGAAAGCTTAACGAGAGAGGACGGAATAGCTCCTGATTCACCATTTAAATCTGACGCTTTAACAGAAACATTACTGAGCTCTTTATCAGCACAGAGGATTGCAAATTCAGCCACAGCCTTATCATTTTTCCATGCCCACAAGTTGATGCTTTTATTCCGCCCGCAGTTTAAGATTCTATCATAATCCTTTTGCTGATACCGGTCTGAGCTATCAACATATACTGCATCAAAATCCTCAAAATTATATATTCTCTGAACAGCCATCTCTTCCGATTTTACATCGTTATCAAAAAATTTCATTTTCATAATTCACCCTCGTTGCTTCATCTGATTTTGTCAGCTGAATATTAATATAAAATCTAAATCAGTAATTACATTTTATTATAACATAATCAAAAATTAATACAATATAAAAAACAAACAGACCTGTACTTTTGTACAAATCTGTTCGCTTGTGTTTGTCTGAGGAACACAGAAAGATATTTTGAGAAATTTTGCATATGGATTTGAATCCTTTAATCACAGTGTGCACAAACAATTATATAATTAATATTCTTTATCGGGTTTTTGACCATCATGAGCAAGCCATTTGCAATCGGTGATTTCCATATTTGTAAACACTGATTTAAATGATGAATCTTCTGCACTGCAGGCATATATACCAAAAGAAACAATATCTGAAACATTGAACATATGACAAATTCGCATTTGTTTATAATTTACGCCATCTATTGAATTTTCAATACAAAAATCATCTTCTCTGCGACTAAGACGGAACCACATAGATTTTATTGATGCATCTAAATCTGTTGATGACCAATCTGAATATCCATTATTCGTTACAACTGCACCTAAACGCTGAATATCCTCATTTTCATATTCCATCGAAGCTTTCAACCAATTCTCACTGTCTAAATACACCACAATACCGGCCTGGTCATAACGATGCTTACTATCAATCTCTGTTTTAACCGCAAAAGAGAAATATCTTTCATTCGTTTCCATTTGCAAAACAGGAGCATTATCATTACGAAAACGGTAATAAGTTCTTTGCCATAAATCTGTATGAGGTTCAGTAATAATTTCTATTTTATCATCATTTACAGTACAATTTTTTGGCTTTCTTGTCCACTTTAAAAGATTTGTATTCCATTTCATATTCATACCTATTCACCTTTATCTGTTATC
>VSOH01000237.1 GCA_009774735.1 Clostridiales bacterium | reverse complement strand
AAATATAATCAAAGGTATTGAGGCTAACTCTATACACAATCCACGGATAATCCTCATAAACAATACCGTTGCGGTAACCAGTAGGATAAGCAGTATCCACCAAGAATTCAACACCACTTACGCTAATATCAGTGGGTGTCGGTGCCATATCAAAATACTTATCTTTCTTACACTCGCTCAAGGCAATATCAACAGCCCGTTTTTCACTGATTTTAATATCGGACTCAAACTGCTTTACGTCATCTGCATAATTATATTTTATGTTACTCATTTTAGCAGTGGCTGTATCAAATTTATAATACGATCCTGCTTCTCCCTGACGAATAATTAACTGATTTTTTTCGCCCTTGATGACACCATAATACCCGTCAGTAACAAGACTCAACGCTGTGTCAGTAATAGCTCCGTTGCTCTCAATTAATTCAAGTCGGTAAAGTGCCTCACTTTCAGTATAAAAACCCGCAATAAAATAAAGCGAATTATCAATAATGCAGTCAAGAACGATAGCTGAATTTTCAAAAAGCCTGATTGTTTCACCGTCTTTATTGTAGGCGATTGCATCACAATCATCACTTGATTGTAAAATAATTTCAATACCG
The DNA here is from genome assembly GCA_009774735.1 of Clostridiales bacterium. Classification (GTDB taxonomy): domain Bacteria; phylum Bacillota; class Clostridia; order Oscillospirales; family Acutalibacteraceae; genus Eubacterium_R. The sequence continues at coordinate 2,168 of VSOH01000237.1, read as the reverse complement.
CCTTCTGTTATAAGATTAAGATTTTCCAATCCTTTAAATGAGAAATAATCACCACTTACATCAAACGGCTTAAACTCTGCAAGATATTCAGCCTTTAATTCAGTCAGCTCTCCGTTCAGCGTATTAAGCACAATACGTTTATTATCATTCGTCTTCAATGTGAGGGTATTATCACCGACAGAAATTATTGATGCAAAGCCATTGTAAACAAAAAACATTTTTCCGCTGCTTAGAGCAACATCGTCAGACAGCTCTGTTCTGTATATGATATTTTCCTCAATATCTCTAAAAAAGAGCTGATTCCCTGAAACAGCAAGCAAAGCCAAATCATTTTTATAGGACAAAAAATACTTTATAACACCGTTAAGCTCATAAGTAATACTTCTGCTGCTTGTGTTAAACAGATATGAATTATAGTAAACTGCACCTTTTTCACTGACAAATCCGATATCGTTTTTAATCACTTCAAAAGGAACAAATTCATTTTGCTCAGATTTTGTAACCTCTGTTGCAGGTACAGACAGCACTTCATCGTCATTTGCCTTGCCACAGCCACAAATTGACATAATCATAATAGCAAACAGAAAAAACAATATTGCTTTTTTCATTATTATATCCTCTTATTTGAAAAAAAGCGGAAGCTGTTCGAGAAAAACAATATCGTCACGCTCTGCCGCATCGCCCTCGGCAAGCGGAGCACAGGAGGCAACAATATTTCCGCCAAAGGCTTCAACAATACCTACAACAGCCTTAAGGCTCTCACCGGTAGAAATTACATCATCAAGAATAAGAACACGCTTATCCTTAAGCAAATCGCCGTCCTCGTGACCGAGATAAAGTGTTTGCTCCTTCTGAGTTGTAATACTTCTTACGGTATATTCAACAGGATTATCCATATAGACCTTAACTGCTTTACGGGCAACTATGTACTTTTTTCCGCACTGTCTGCTCATTTCATAAGCAAGCGGAATTGATTTTGCCTCAGGTGTAACAATGTAGTCAAACTCAGGCACCTTTTCAAGCAGTGCTGTCGCACAGGCGGTTGTAAGCTCAACATCACCAAACAATATAAAAGCTGCAATGTCAAGCTTATCCGACACAGGAAAACGCTTAAGCTGACGCTCAACTCCTGCAATTTTTAAATTATAATATGCATCACTCATATTATTTTCTCCCCCATTTTAACACCGCCAATAAGATGAAAATGCAGATGCTTAACTGTCTGCCCGGCATCCTCACCGCAGTTGTTAATAATTCTGTAGGACTCTATCCCCTGCGTTTTTGCAATCTCAGGGATTTTTTCAAATATATGAGCAACATATTTGCTGTTGCTGTCTGTAATTTCGGCAGCACTTTCAATATGCTCTTTCGGAACAACTATGATATGAACAGGTGCAACAGGATTAATGTCCTTAAATGCTAAAATCATATCATCCTCATAGACCTTGGTTGATGGTATATTGCCTGCTATTATTTCACAAAAAATACACATACTACACCTCTGTTATTTCATCAAAGATTTTACAGTATCTGCTACTGCAGCAATTGCATTATCAAGCTTGGACAAATCCTTAGCTCCTGCCATAGCCGAATCAGGGCGACCTCCGCCGCCACCGCCTGCGAGCTTAGCAATTTCACGAACAAGATCACCGGCTTTGACACCCCTGGCAATTGCTTCTTTACCACACACGGCAACAAGGTTAGCCTTATCACCATTAACGCCTGCCACAACTGCTACAACATTGTCACCCTTTGCCTTCAAATCGTCACCCATTGAACGAAGTGCATCAGGTGTTGTACCTTCGACCTTAGCTGTATAAACCTCAAGACCGTCAATATCCACAGGCTTTGAGAACATATCTGCACTCTTCAGCTTTGTAAGCTCGGCATTCAGCTTTTGGATTTCCCTGTCCTTATCTCTGAGCTCCGCAACGACAGCAGATGCTTTTTCACTGATTTCATTTTCAGCAGTTTTCAATGCCGCTGCAACAAGCTTAACCATATTTTCACTGCGATTGAGATATGCAAGCAAATTCATACCTGTAAGTGCAGTAATTCTGCGAACACCGGCAGCAACAGATGACTCAGAAACAATTTTAAACAATCCAAGCTCGCCGCTGTTAGAATCCTGGCTCAGCCGGGTGCTTCCTGTTGGTTTTTTGTTTTTT
>VSOH01000236.1 GCA_009774735.1 Clostridiales bacterium | reverse complement strand
TACCGCTTGTAGCGGTTACAGTAACCTTACTGCCCTTTTTGAGAGAACGGACAATCTTGTAATTTGTACCGGGACCACTGCGGACATTAAGTGGCTGGCTCTGTGTAGCAACATATCTTGTATATGATACTGACGTAGAGACAGGCTTTTTATTGTTAGAATTACTTGTCGGCTTTGCTTTGTTATCATTGCTGAATATCCAATACTGCTTTGCATTAGCATATTTCTTAAAACTTGATTCGCTCACAAAGGCAGAATTACCACTGACAGTTACTCCTGCTGCTCGTCTGCTTGCGGTATCAAATTTACCGTAATAATTGAATGGGTCAAATACAGTCATCAGACTGCCGTTATCGGCAACAAGAGAAATATAGTGACCGCCTGTTGTAAATAGTCCGCTGCCTACACTTGCAATAACAAAGTAATCTGCAATACCGTCCTTATCTTTATCAGTCTTAAGGTATTTGAGCATTGTATCAAAATTACTTGTTGTATGATATTCGTTAAAGTCAAAGTAATCCGCAATAAAAGGAAATGCTGCCCACGCTGTTCCGTTATCTCTTGTACGATAGCCATTATCAACAAACAACTGTGCCATAGTAGTCGGCAGGATTGCTCCCTTACTTGATGATACAACCATAGCAGCACAAGTTGGACCACAAGCAGAAGATTTCATTGTCTGTGATTTATTATTAATACTTGTATAAGGCTTATTTGCCCATCGGCTGTCAGCCTGTGAATAATATGTAAGTCCTGTACATTTACCGAGCAGAGATAGACCATTACCTGTGTTTGTGCCGTCATAGGATATATTTTCCTGCTCGACCTGTGCATCAGGCTCTATTGCACCCTCGTCAACAATATCAGCCTCATCATCAGGAACAGGGGCAAGCTCATCAGTAGCAATATCCTGTTCGGATGCAACAGCCTCTTTTGTATCCTCAGCCATTTCCTGAACTTCGCCAGAAATTGTTACAGGTTCTGTGTTGCCGACAATGTTATCGTTAGTGGCAGTTAATACATTTTCTTCTGCAATTGTCTGTGTAGTCTGTTCTATAATGTAGTCAACAGACGTTTGAGAGCAGCCTGAAAATACTGTGCTTAAAAATTTTTTCATAAAATAAAACACCTCTTATCCTTTTGAGTTAAGTTGTTTTCTTCGTGCAGCATTGAGTGCTGCATTTCTGCTCATTAATGATCTTACGCTACTTTTTCGAGGAGGTTTATTTTCTTCGTTACATACTTTTATCAATGTTAATAAGCGATTTAAATGCCATTTTTGAAATTCGACTGGTATATTAAGCGTAATCATCCAATAATAAATTAATTCTGATGTAATCTGTTTGTTATTACTATGATGATTTTTAGAATCATTAAACCATGTAGCTGTCATAGAATCATCAATGTAATTCTTAATCTCAGAAATTATATTATCAGTAACGTTGAGGTATACATTTTCGTCAACATTTTGTGTTATAGTCATACACCTAATATAATCTATAATTTCATTTTGCGTTTTTTGTTCATCTGAAATAAATGGTTTTTTCCATTTCGATTCCCATTTTGAAATAGATACTAGCGAATGCTCGATGACAATACTTTGTCCTTTACTAGTAAGAAAAAGATTATTTTCTTCATCGAACAATTCTCTGTCTGGTATAGTAATTGTTAACATTATAAAATAAATCTCCAATAAAAAAAAAGAGGTGTCCGTTTATTAGCAAACACCTCAACAATCATTTGATTTTATTCCTTATCTGATGCAACAGCTGCTGATGAGCCAAATATTTCAACAAGTTCATCAGGTAATGGAAGTCTCGGTTCCTTATCTTCAGTGCCATAAATAATATCTTCAAATTGCTTGAGTTTGGTCTTCTCCACCTTTGTACTGTCAATATCAACAGTCGCTGTTGGTTTAAATCCGCTGATTTTTACTGGAGTTGTTTCAATATCCCAAGCCATTTCAAGTGCAGTTGGCGATTCATTCGTAGTAGAGTGCGGCTTTTCTGTTGGAGAAGCAGTTGCACCGTAAACAAGGTGAATTTTATAGCCATAGTCGGTATCTTCAGTATCATTTCCGATAAGAGTTCGATAAGCCAATCCAAATGGTTTTCTTGTTTGCTGACCAATAGTAACACCGGTGGCAATTGTAGCAGAACCATCACATTCAGCGAATTCATCAGGATATGTATAAGCACCGATAGAAGCTGCGAAATCTTCTGCGGAACGAAGGTTAAGATATTTTTTATTATTCGCATAAAGTGGTGTTGATTCGGCTCCGGTTGGTTTTTCATCTACTGAACGCAAGCCGTTCCACGCTACACCCTTTGGATAGAGACCGTTAACACAACGATAAAGAACACCTTTGTCGACGCCTGTTTCATAAATGCGTTTACCAGCTTCATCCCATTCAAGTCTAGACATAAATAGAGTCCTCCTTAATAATATAATTTAAATACAGTATGATAAAGATTGTCTGAAGTGAATCGAGTGCTAAAACTACATAACGGTAATCGTAATGCTTTTTCAACCAATTCACTATCAGGATCTTCATCAATAACTGTAATCTTGTAAATTTTTTCTTGCTTATAAATAGAATTGTTTGCCATTTTAGTATTGAGGTTTGATAACTCATAAATAATGGCCGGATATTTTATCCTTACTGACTCTGGAGGTTGAAAATATACATTTACAGTACTCAACTGCTCAACAAGCATTTTTTGCAACTGCTCACGAGATTTAGCCATTATATACACCTCCAAGAGTTATTATAAGACGAGGGTATTTAA
>VSOH01000235.1 GCA_009774735.1 Clostridiales bacterium | reverse complement strand
TATTTATATAGTGTTAAATATATGTAGTTTTTTAAAGGTGCCAATGACTTTCGATAAGTGCTCGGCTTGAAAATATCAAATTTCCAATGTATATCACGATAGAAAAGCCCGATTTTAATGCCTTGCCTTTTTATATATCTGAAAAAGCTGAAATCCATAAAAGGGTGAGTAGGATAGTGATGCGGTTCTGTCAAAAGAGTCGGAATAGAACTGCTTTCCGTGTACATGAATTCATAGCGGTATCCATTTTTTATATTGCTTTTCAATTCTTTTATAAGTCCTTTTCTCTCTTCAGAGTCGCCCCAAATAACAAATACATCGTATCCTATGTCACGAAAAGCCTGAACCATTTTTTTCGGACGCAGCTGACCGGGAGTAATGCAATGCTCGGGCAGTTTATAAGGTAAATAAAATATGCATCGCTTCATAATCAGAACTCTCCTTGTGTTTGTTAATTTATTAAGCTGCGATTCATGTAATTAAAGTCTCCAGAACTGCATTCCCGATGCTTCAAGCTCATCAATTCTGTATAAGCTTTTTACATCAATTACAACCTTTTGTTTGTCCGGCAAATCACGCTTGAACATATCCTTTAGTTGCATTACAGACATTGCTCTGTATTCTTTATGTCCGACAGCTACTATTATGCAGTCAGCCTTCGGGAGGTTTTCCAAAGGTGTCAATGCCACGCCGTATTCTGCTCTTACAGCATCAAAGTCCGCTTTGGGATCAGTAACAAAAGGTTCAATATCATATTCTCTCAGTCGGTTGATAATATCAATTATCTTGCTGTTTCTTATATCAGGCAAGTTTTCCTTGAATGTAATGCCCATAATCACAACAGTTGATTTTTCAGGTGATAAACCTGTTTCTGTTATTTTTTTGACTGCGGCATCAGCAACGTAAGCACCCATACTGTCGTTAATCTGACGCCCTGTAAGTATTATTTGACTGTTATAGCCAAGCTTTTCTGCTGCATATGTCAGATAGTATGGGTCAACTCCTATGCAGTGCCCTCCGACAAGTCCCGGTCTGAATCCGAGCGCATTCCATTTGGTGTTCATACCATTGATAACCTCGTCGGTATCTATGTTCAGCTTGTCACATATTGCAGAAATCTCATTCATAAAAGCGATATTGACATCACGCTGTGCATTTTCAATGATTTTCACAGCTTCGGCTGTTTTGATATCTGAAACAAGAAATGTGCCGGCTTTGATAACTATGTCATATGTTTTCTGAATTTCAGATGCAGTTTCTTTATCCATTCCTGAAACAACTTTTTTGATTGTGGGGAGTGTATGTATTCTGTCACCCGGATTAATGCGCTCAGGACTGTATCCGACTTTCCAGTCGGTTCCGCATTTCAGACCTGAAAGCTTTTCTATAATCGGAACACAGATATCTTCGGTGGCACCCGGGTAAACTGTGGATTCAAATACAACTATAGAACCCGGAGCGAGGTTTTGTCCGATTGTTGCTGAAGCTTTTTCCAGAGGCTCAAGGTCCGGACTGTTATCTTTTTTTATCGGAGTCGGTACGGCTACAATTATAAAACTTGCTTCTTTCAGCCTTGATGGGTCAGATGTGAAATCAATATTCACATTTCCCATTGATTCGCTGAGTTTTTCCTCGGAATCTATATTATTTTTATACTCGCTTAATTTTGTTTCATTAATGTCAAATCCAATTACATTGACATGCTTTGCAAATTCAAAAGCAATGGGTAATCCAACATATCCAAGTCCAACAACAGCAAGGTTAGATTTACCATGGATAAGACTGTGATATACTTTATTGTATTCCATTTTATATGTCCCTTTATATTTATATACTTCTTTTTACAATTTCAGAAATAAGATCTGCCTCGTCTTCACTCAGATATGGATGCATAGGCAGACTCAGAACGGTTTTTGATGCATGAATTGTGTTTGGATAAAGCTCGTCCGACAGCTTCATACTTTCATAAGCCTTTTGCTGATGCAGACCCTTAGGATAATATATCATTGATGGTATTTTGTTTTCTGTCAATGCATTTCGCACTCTGTTTCTTGTGTCTTCATCTTTTAAGGTAATTGTGTACTGTGCACGGCAGGATAGGTATCCGCAGGGAATATATGGTGTAGCAACTGAATCACACAGTCTTTGATCATATCGCTGTGCGATTTTGTTTACCGCTTCCAATTCATAATCAATTAAGGCTTTGAATTTTGGAATGAGAACAGCAGCCTGAATCGTGTCTAATCTGGAATTCATTCCGATTTCAAGATTGTCATATTTATCAATCGGTGATTTCCCGTGAGATCTCAGTGAACGTATACGCTCATTGAGCATATCGTCATCAACGAAAATTGCTCCGCCGTCACCATAGCAGCCTAACGGCTTTGCAGGGAAAAAAGATGTTGCTGAAATATCACCGAAGGAGCAGGCAGGCTTTTTGTCGATACTGCTGCCGAAACCTTGGGCTGCATCTTCTAATACTTTAAGGCCGTACTTTTCGGCAATCGGAATTATTTTGGAATAATCTGCAGGCAGACCAAACAGGTCAACAGGAATAATGACCTTGGGAGTAAGCCTGCCCTCGCTGATGACCTTTTGAATTGCAAGCTCTAATGCCTGCGGGGATATGTTGAATGTTTTACTATCAATATCTACGAAAACAACCGTTGCTCCGAGTATAGATGCGGCTGCAGAAGATGCAAAATATGTGAAATCGGATGTAAATACCGCATCACCGCTGCCAACATCCATTGCCATAAGTGAAAGCTGCAAAGCATCTGTACCGCTGGCACAT
>VSOH01000234.1 GCA_009774735.1 Clostridiales bacterium | reverse complement strand
ATTTTTCATCACCACATATATTTTACCATATATATGACAAAAAGCCCAGCATAAGCCGGACCTTTTTCGACAGACTGCCGCCGCTGAATCGTCAGCGGCGTTTTTTTATTGTTTCGGAAATATTATTTACTGAATGAAACTGTTTTGGTTTCTCCTGCCTTAAATACTATTGTTTGGGTATCATCACCATAGCTCACAGAAAGCTCCTGATTAATATGTGATGTTATTTTTGCATCAACCTTACCCTCACGCAAATCCCAGCTCAGACTGTCAACTGTTGCTCTTGTTCTTGCGTTAATACCTGTTATTTCGCCCTTATCAAATCCCTTAACACACGCAGGAAGAAGCTCAATTTCACCTGTATTTGAGTAAACCAACGCTTCATTGATAATCCCAAGGTATCCAATTGCAAAATCTGTACAGTAACAGCTTCCCCTGTCATAGTCATGATTTGTCATAAGTGAATCGTAACGGATTTTATGATTCATAAGATTAAGAAGTGCATCTGTAAGACTGTCACTATCCTTAAGTCTTGCTGCAATAAGAGAACGATGAACAAGCGCATGTGATGCCTCATTTTCGCTTTCACGGTTAAAAATTGCCTGATTGCAGGCCTTTGCCAAATCAGCATCCTTCTGCGTTTCAAACAGCGGCCATACACAATACAAATGACTCAAATGCCTGTGCTCATTATTCTCCTCAAATGATGTTGTTGCCCACTCCTTTAAGGCACCTGTTTCATCATACAGATACGGCGGAAGCTTATCCATAAGCTCCTGCCATTGAGAAGTATCTGTGTCAGGTGCAACATCCTTCATTACAGAAATAAGCATCTGAAGATTATCTCGGCAGGCAGAAATATCAATTGCACAGTTAGCATCACTGGGACTTGGATAATTTGACGGATTATTCTCCGGCGAATAGCTTGGAAGAATACAGTAGCTTTCACCGTCGAGAAGTTTGGTCTTACCCTTTTCATAATGGATTTCACCATTTTTATCGGTGAAATACTCGGGGGTCATAAGCTGCTGCCAGTAGTTGGCGGATTTGGTTAAAAGAGGAAGGAGTATATCCTCTTCAAGTCTTAAATATCCCCTGTCGCTGACTGCTTTAACGTCACTGTCTGTCATATCAAGAATAGATTTGATTGCCTCTAAGTCAAACTCATCACTGAGCGGAATATTGATATTTCCATAGGTCATCAGTGTTTCATAGAGAGGCTGCAGCATCCAAGAAGTTCCTGCGTTCCAGTATCTGAATGGGTATGGATAGCAGGTTTCGGTAATAACAGCCTTGTCACCATCTGTATTTACAGGTGCCTGAATGGCATTTTTAAAACCGTGAGTTGCATATGCATTTTCCTCCCAGTCAGGAAGCTGACGAAGAATAAAGTATGTATAACCGATAGGACTTGACGCTATATTGCCTGTGTTCATGGATGAGGTCTGCAGGTTAACATTGGCATCCATTGTATACTTACTGCCCCAGCCTGTGTCAAACTCACCTGTCCACATACCATAAAGACGGCTGGTTGAATAACCGCTGCAGCAAAGATATGCATAACGTCCTGCATAATATGTACGCTGAGCAAGTGCAAGGTTAATATTCTTTTTACCCTTCTGCTCCTTGAGCAGTGCTTCATTTGATTTGTCACTGTCCTCAAGGTTAATGGTTACTGCATCAAACTGCGGCTGATAAACAGCCAGATGATTTTTGAGTGCGGTATCATAATCAAAGCTGCCGTTTTCTGAATATTTATCGGCAATAGCCTTAGCTTTATCTGCAAGTAAATCAATAAGTGCAAAACTTTCCCGGCTGTCAAAGGCATCATATTTGCCCATATCATAATCTCTGTCAGAAATTGTAATAAGGTAAACAGAGTCAGCATCGGTTATTCTTATACCCTCATTTTTACTGCCGACAAACTGAACCTCATCAATATTTTTCTTAAGCTCAACATTTTCCTTTTTACCATCCGTCACGACATATGTAAGTGTTGCATAACCGCCGTCTATCAGCTCGCTGTTCTCATAATTCTGGTAATTCGCAACAAGCGAAAGATAATCTGAAGTTTCAGCTACAGGTTTTTTATACTTAAGATTTGCTTCATCGCTTTTTCCGAAATTTGCCATACTTGCCAAATCGTCAAATGACAGTGTCATATTCAGCTTTGCACCGTCAGATGATTTGGTAAGCTTTGTGATAACAGCACCATCCGACATTGAAGTAAATGATGTTCTGTCCCATCTTCCATTAGTATTTTCATAATGAACACCGGTCTGTGATGATTCATAATCAGTGTATCTTACATAATTTTTTTCACCCTTGCCATCAAGATTAATTCTTAATTGTCCACCGGGATGATAACGATAAACATCATCATAGTTTGCATTGTCTGTAATATCCTCACCTTTAACGATTGACTGCTTAACAGTGTCAAGCTCATCAAAGGTTTCCGGACAATAGCGGACATTGGGATTAGGCATAATAAAATGCATATTCTGGAAGATAAACGTATCACTGTACGGAGAGCCGCTCTCTATAAAGCCCTGCATGCCGTTACCTGATACCATACCCTCTCTCCAGCGTTTTGTGCTGTTCTTCTTCGCTGCTTTCAGCTCGGTATACTTTTCACTGTAGGATATTTTTGACATATCAGTGAAAAGCCCATGAATCAGCACTTTCTCCGCTTCTCCCTTACTGCACGCAGTTACCAAAAACAGCAGAACCGCACAAAGAAATAGACATATTATTTTTGTTAATCGTTTCATATAAATATCACCTCAAAAAAATTATAACATATGAAAC
>VSOH01000233.1 GCA_009774735.1 Clostridiales bacterium | reverse complement strand
ATATAATTGTATGGGACAATACCTAATATAATAAATTAAGGAGCAACATTATGGAAAATCAAAGCAAAGACAAACCTTTTGGCATCCGTGATAAATTCGGATATATGCTGGGAGATTTCGGCTGCAATATGAGTTTTGTTTTCATTAACAATTTTATGCTGCTGTATTATGTAACCTGTCTTGGCATACCGGGAAAAATATACAGTATACTGATTCTTATTGCAAAAATATGGGATGCAGTCAACGATCCTATCATAGGCGGTCTGTGCGACTCACACATTCCCAAAAACGGCGGAAGCAAATTTATGCCCTGGATAAAATGGGGCAGTCTGCCGCTGCTTATTTTCAGCGTTATAATGTTTATTTATATTCCGAATGCTCCCCTATGGGCAAAATGCACTCTATGTCTTGGATCATATATGATATGGTCTATTGCCTATACAAGTGTTAATGTTCCTTACGGGTCACTTCAGTCGGTTATTACAACAGATTCCGTACAGCGGGCAGAGCTTTCTAATGCAAGGAGCATAGGTGCAATGCTGGCACAGCTTCCTGTAATGCTGATTTTACCAATGATTATTTATGATGAAAATGATAATCCGAAAGGCAATGTTTTCATTTATGTTGTTTTAATTATGGGTATAATCGGCTTTATAGCACTGTATTTTCTCAGAAAAATGGTAACTGAAAGAGTAGAGCCTGTAATACAGGAAAAACAGAAATTCAATTATCTGCAAACCTTCAAGGCATTTCTTCATAACAAGCCGATGCTTGGCGTCACAATTTCAAGTGTGGCAATGCTTGCATTTTTAATGACTGTAACAAGCACCATACAATACACATTTATGTGCTATTTTAAAAACACCAAGCTGATACCTGTCGGAACTGTAATATCTATGCTGCCGATGGTTATAGCAATGATTCTGTGCAAGCCTCTTGTAAAAAAATTCAGCAAAAGAGCTTTGTGCACATATCCGTTCATTCTGTCTATTGCTGCATCAATAATTTTAACCTTTGTAAAAATTTCAAATCCGTTTATATGGTTTGCAGTTCTGGCAATTGTTATGTTTGCCGTAGGTATATATACTGTATTAACATGGGCAATGGTTGCCGACTGCATCGACTATCAGGAAAGAAAAACCAAACGCCGTGAGGAGGGTTCAATTTATGCAACCTACTCACTCTTCAGAAAGCTGGCACAGGGAATCGGTCAGGCTGTTATTGCCCTTGCCATTGATTTAACGGGTTATGTTGCTGCCGCCGGTGCAAATCAGACACCGGAGGTAACAAATAAAATATATACTCTTACCGGAGCATTGCCATTAATAGGCTCAATCATATGCTTTGTAAGTATGCTGTTTCTTTATAAATTCAATGATACACAAAAGGAGGATACGGTTTGAGAAACATTTTAAACATCAACGAGAACTGGAATTTCACTAAGGAAGGCAAAACAGAAAAGGTTAACCTTCCCCACACATGGAATGGTACAGACGGGCAGGACGGCGGCAATGATTATTACAGAGGTACCTGCTGCTATGAAAAAGAAATTGCAAAAGATGCCATGCCTGAGGGTGATGAAATATATATTCAGTTTGACGGAGTAAATTCAAGTGCAAAGGTATATTTTAACGGCAAAGAAATCGCTGTTCACCACGGCGGTTACTCAACCTTTCGTGCAAGGCTTGAAAATATTAAAGAAACAAATCAAATCAAGGTTGAGGCAGACAATTCGCCAAATGATTTTGTTTATCCTCAGATGGCGGATTTCACCTTCTATGGCGGAATATATCGTGACGTTACACTGATAGGTGTACCGAAAAAGCACTTTGATCTCGACTACTGCGGTGCTCCGGGAATCATGGTAACGCCTGTTGTTAAAGGCAGCAATGCAGAGGTTACAATCAAAGTCTTCTGCAATACAGACGCAGAGGTTGAATTTGAAATAACAGAGGGCAGCGAAATTATAGGCACTGCGAAAGCAAGCGGTAAAAATCCCGAGGCTGCGATAACGATTGCAAATGCTCACTTGTGGAACGGTATCGAAGACCCTTATCTTTATAATGCTACAGTAAAGCTTATGGATAACGGCAGCACTGCTGATACGTTATCAGCACGTTTCGGCTGCAGAAGCTTTAAAATGGACCCTGACAAAGGCTTCATTCTAAACGGCAAGGAATATCCGCTCAGAGGTGTTTCACGCCATCAGGACAGACCGAAGATAGGTAATGCCCTTTTGCCCGAGCATCATAATGAGGATATTGAGCTGATTTACGAAATGGGTGCAAATACAATCCGTCTTGCCCATTATCAGCACAGTCAGTATTTTTATGATTTATGTGATGAAAAAGGATTTATAATCTGGGCTGAAATCCCTTATATTTCAAAGCACCTTACAAATGGTGTGGAAAACACGAAACAGCAGATGACAGAGCTTATCTGCCAGTGCTATAATCACCCATCAATTGTAACCTGGGGAATTTCAAATGAAATAACTATGAACGGCTCCGACCCTGCACTGATTGAAAATCATAAAATGCTTAACCGCCTTGCCCATTCTCTTGACAAAACAAGACCGACAACCATTGCTGCCGTAACAATGTGCAGTATTGATGATGAATATGTGCATATCAGCGATGTCCTTTCCTACAATCACTATTTCGGATGGTACGGCGGTAATGTAAATATGTATGGTCCGTGGTTTGATACTTTCCACCAAAAATATCCTGATAAGGCAATAGGCATCAGCGAATACGGCTGTGAAGCACTTAACTGGCACACCTCTGAACCTGAACAGGGTGACTATACGGAAG
>VSOH01000232.1 GCA_009774735.1 Clostridiales bacterium | reverse complement strand
ATACCATACAATATATTATATTAATGTTTGTGTTTAATGTGTTCATCAGCAATTTCAATAATTGTTGTTATATGCTCATCATCAAAGCTATAATAGATATGCTTGCCGTCACGCCTTGATTTAACAATGTTATTTGCCTTAAGCACAGCTAACTGGTGTGACACTGCGGATTTGGTCATATTAAGTGCAACCGATAAATCACAAACACAAACCTCTCTGTTATCAAGTGCCATAACAATTTTAGCCCTTGTAGGATCACCAAGCACCTTGAAAAGATTTGAGAGCTTTGATACCTCGTCGTCTGAAATCATATTTTTTCTAATATCATAAACTGCACCTTCATCAATTGCAGTACAGTCACATTTGTTGTTTTCCATTTTATCACATCCTGATTTATATTATACATCTATTCCCCCTTAATTTCAATAAAATATGCAGTAAAATAATATCCGCTTTTCCTGTCTGCATTTCGGACAATAAAGAGGATAGTTTTTTTAAATAGTGTCCTTTCTTCACATATTTTACATTTACAAAATCAACTCGGAATAATTGATATGCCGCCGCTAGCAATAATTTTCAATTTCAAATCTTTCACGCCGTCTTTCGTATGAATCCAAGGAATATCATTCATGTTAATTATTTAAACAATATCGCTATTACTGCTGCTTTGGTATCAAACAGCAAAATGCTCGGTTTCTGTTACACACAGCTTTATGATGCGGAACAGGAGCAAAACGGTCTTTATACATACGAACGCAAACCAAAATTCAGTCAGGAAATTTATGATAAAATCAAAGTAATACATTCCAAAACGGCAGAAATTGAAAAATAACATAAAAAAGCTGACGGTATCACATGAACCGTCAGCTTTTATTTAATGCAAAATTATTTTGTTATTTTGTAAAGTCCTGCACCATGTGCAGGGATTACAGCCTTAAATGAATTATTAAACTCACCGAGATTTTCCTTTGACCATATGTCATAGAACGAATATTTTTCACCGGGCATAAGGATTTCGGTTAAATCAAGCTTAATAGTCTGCTCAATGTCCTTGGTATTAAACAAAGCCGCATATTTACAGTGTTTCCCGTTTGATACCCAGATAATACTACCCTTTCCGTTTTTCTCATTTCTGCTGTGCTGATGAGCACCGAAAGAGGTCGTGTGCATTTTCATGTATTCTTCATTGGTAAGCAGTGACAGAGTCCACTCATCATTTTCAGGCATATTGCCACCCATCATCAGCGGACTTCTGAAAATACCCCATAGGCTCATCATCGTAATTTGCTCTGCCTTAGTAAACTGCGTCATTCTGTTCTGCGGACCATGACAGGTTCCGTTCTTTGAAAGTCTGCCGAGCGGAAGCATATCACAGTCAGGATAGTTCCCCTCCTTAACCCAATTCTGCCATAAATAACAGCGATCAAACATAGCATAAAGCTTATCCCACTGATCCCAGAAATCGCCAGTAAGACGCCACATATTTGCATTTTTGGCAAGGTGCTCTGCCTGTTCAATTTCAGCAGGTCCGGGTGAAAGCGAAAGAACAATATCTCTGCCGCAGTTATCAATTGCTTTTCTAATCATTTCAATTTCATAGTCGGCAGAATAGGGGCTATCCCACTTACGAAATTCCGTAACACAAATATCGTCACACTTAATAAAGTCAACACCCCATGATGCATAAAGCTCAATTATTGAATTGTAATAGTCCTGTGCACCCTCACAATTATACATACCATACATATCGGTATTCCATGAGCATACAGAAAAGTGGTGAGCGACCTGACGTGCAGTGAATTTGCTGTTTTTAATAGGCAAATCAGCATGAACAGCCTGACGCGGAATACCTCTCATAATATGTATACCGAATTTCAGACCAAGGCTATGACAATAGTCTGCAATGGGTTTAAAGCCATTGCCCTCCTTAGCACTTGGAAAACGGTTTTCAGCAGGCATAAGCCTGCCATACTCATCCATATTAAGCGGTGTAAAGCTGAAATAATCGTTATCCTTAGCCTTTGGTTCATACCACTGAATATCGCAGACAACATACTGCCACCCGTACGCTTTTAAATATTCTGCCATATAATCGGCATTTGCTCTTAGCTGTTCTTCACTTACACCTGCA
Organism: Clostridiales bacterium; assembly: GCA_009774735.1. Lineage (GTDB taxonomy): Bacteria > Bacillota > Clostridia > Oscillospirales > Acutalibacteraceae > Eubacterium_R. Next base: position 718 of record VSOH01000232.1, on the reverse strand, counting down.
CCGAAGCAGTCCCAGCTGTTCCAGCCGAGAGGAGGTGTTTTAACAAATTTTTTATGCATCATAATTATTTTCCCATTCTAATATTTTTTACAGTTTTCTGTTCAATAGACAAATTCTCAAAGGTTCTTATGCCGCTGGTTCCTAAAGGTGACTGTGCCAGAATACCTGCTTTGATTTTATCATCACAAGGAATATGAAAATATCTCATCATATAATAGTTTTTTCCATCCTCAGAATAATGAAAGGCAAAAGCATCTTTACATCTGCATATTTGAAGCCATACCGCCTTACCCTGAATATTGCAGCCATTGGCATCATCCGATAATCCATTTGTTACAACACTTACAACAGCATGCGTTCCAAAGTCAGTAAGCTCAAAACAGGCTTTCGCCCAGCTTTCCATATTCGCCATAACCATAACAGCCGCCGAATCATAGGTACTCACAAAATCAAGTGATACCTTGACCCTCAAAACAAAGTCGCCCTCCAGCTCAGTATAATAAAAAGGTGCATTACAAAGTGACGCCGGCGTAATTCCCTCCTCCGAAATCTCAGGACCGTTAATAAAAAAATCACTGTTTGCAGGAGCAATAATTTCTATTTTACCGTTGCTTTTTGTCATTTCACTTTTATTAAGCCATTTAAAGTCCATAATAAAAACTCCATATTCAGTAATATTTTGATGTTTACATCTCATATTTTTTGTGCTACACTTTAC
>VSOH01000231.1 GCA_009774735.1 Clostridiales bacterium | reverse complement strand
CATATTAACAGTGTGCTGAAATACAGCATCGCTCTGTCTCAATCCCCTTTCACCTGTTTTAACAGTAAGAAGCTGACGCTTATTAATCATATGCTCGCCATCAAACACTGCAACTGAGGTTGTGTAGTTGCTTGTATCAAAGCCTATATACATAATTATTCTCCGCGGCTTATTGCACCAAGGATACCATTGATAAAGGATGCATCATCCTTGCTTGAATATTTCTTGGCAAGCTCAACAGCCTCATTAATAGCTACATTATCAGGAACAGAGTCAGCATATTTCATTTCATAAATTGCAACATACAATATAGCAAGGCTTACCTTTGGCAGTCTGCTGAGCTTCCACGATTTAAGATATTTGCTTATAAGCTCGTTAAACTCGCTCTTATGCTCGCTTACTCCCTGTGATATTTCCTTAGCATAATCGCATACCTCTTCAACATTTTCACTGTAGAGGTCAATAAGCTCATCCATATCATCATTTGGAATAAATAAATTTTCAAACGTAAGGAAAAATCCCTGCTCTCTCATTTCACTTCTTTTCATAATATATTAACTCCTAAAAAAGAAAGCCGACAAAATATTGATTTGTCGGCAGAATTGTTAATCTTCAGTTTCACAAGGTTCATCAGTGCCTGACGGCTCTTCAAAATCAATTCCGGCAACAATAACATTTACTCTATTAACCAATTTGCCTGTCATATTCTGTACAGACTCCTTGACAGATGTTTGTACCTTAGTGGCAACAGTCTGAAACTTTTTGCCGGGTGCAAGGTTAATGTAAATACTGATTGAAAAATCATCGCCGTCCTGCATTAATCTTACAGGACTCATCACCTTTAAGCTGCCCTGCTTAATGGTGCTGACAACATCAACAGGTCCGCTGTGAAAAGAGGAAACGCCGTCAACATCCTTAGCAGCATTTATGGCAATTGAAGCTACAACCTCGTCTGAAATAACAAGCTCACCCATAGAACTTTTTGATTGAATCTCCATAATAATTTCCATAGCCTTTCTGCCCACAGTGTAGTAATAAAAACCATCATATACGCTTATTGTGGGTGGATAAGACGTATATATCATGTGAATTCAGTCCTCTCAGAATTATGCTGCAGGCAAATTCTGAGAACGCACAATCAGGAATAGTGTGAAAAATCACACTATTCCTATTTATTTTTATTCAGTATAACATATTATGAATAAATATACAAGATTAATTTGATTGAATTATTGTAACATCTTCAAATGAACAGCCAAGCTGACTTGTTGCAATCTCTTTAATCTGTAAAATTATTGTATCCGTCAAATCCTCAACATCAACAATTATGTCAATTTTTTTTGAATTTTCATTGATAATAGCAAGACAATTATTAATGCCCTTAGCTGTAACCGATGTTTCAATTTTATTTTCGATTGTTATATCATCACTAATTTTTGCTATTTTATCGGCAGCTTCTTTTTGTGCCTCCTTGTTCTCAGTCTGTGAATCAACAATTTTTTGAAGCTTTTCAAGGCTTGCATCTCTTGCAGTCTGTCTGTCAACCCTTGCAGATGAAAAATAACTACTCTCAGTTGTTTTTTCTGTTGTCGCATCAACATATGTTGCTTCGCCGAGAATTTTATCCTTAGCTGATGAAATTGTACTTACCTTGCTTGAAATATCACTGTTTTCCCAATACCAGTTTCCGACAACACCGACAGCAAGGAGCAAAGCAAAGCACGAAATTGCTATTCTTGTTTTTTTAGCTTTTTTGTTGGTGAAATCAGAATCTGTAAACTGCTGATTTTCAAAGTTTTCTTTTTTATTCTTTTTCATATTATCACCTTTTATTATTTTAATTTTGAAACTGATACTCTATTAGCCGGTATATTGAATAAGGCTGTTACAGCTTCTATTATTTTTTCTTTAGTAACAATATCATCACCACCACTGCAAACTACTGTAACACCCTGTACCTGAGGCAGATACTCCTTAAGAAGAACGGGAGTTTCGCCATCGGATGCATCATAAAGGACATATTCATCCTTCTGATTTGTTGAATTTTCATCTGTTTTAATTTCATTGTTTGTTGCATAAACACTTTCGGCTGAATTTACAAGCGTAATCATGACCTTGCATTCCCCTACTCCGGATATTGATGAAATCACATCAACAAGTTTTAATTCAAGCTGATCTGTATAATCATTATAAGTGATTTTTGTACTATCGGTTTTTTCAGCTTTATCAGCACTTTTCGGAAACACATCTGACAATAAAATAAGCACCATACCTATTAGTCCGACGGCAACGATTATTTTAATTTTTTTGCTGTCACCTGATATGAATTTGCTTATTTTTTCCTTGATTTTATTCTCCAAGATAGTACACCTCAGTATTAAATCCTGTTTTGTCTTCAATATAATTCTTTACTTCCTTTTTATCAAATTCGTCAAGTATTCCTATTTCAAGACGGTTTACGGATATTTCTTCATTTTTCAAAGTAATGCTTACTTTAACCGTTGAATTGATATAATTGCCTTCATTCAAAATATTTTTTAGATTCGTTTCAATAATATTTTCATATGAGCTTTGCTGTGAATCTTCAAATTCTGTTTCATCAAAAGCAGGAAGTGAAAAATCAAAATCTGCGTTTTTTATCGGATATATAAAAGATACAAAAATAAACATTGCCAGAACAACTTTGAAAAATCTGCCCATATTTCCTTTGGGTGTTAAAAGTGAAAACACGATTGAAATAATCAGTGTGGCGGATATTGTAAGTGTCCATTGTTTTATAAAATCCATTTAAACCACCGTTTTTGCTGCAACTAAAATTCCGATAGAAATTATTGTTGTAACCATAGTAAGTATAAGAATAACAT
>VSOH01000230.1 GCA_009774735.1 Clostridiales bacterium | reverse complement strand
TTGAGAAATGGAGCTGAATTTTGTATTTTGCGAGGATTACTGTACGATGGTACTGTTTCCGAGCAAAAGGCAGAAAACGCACAAAAGCCTTGCAAATTTATTGAATTGCAAGGCTTTTAAAATTGTTTTGATGACAAAAGTATGCTTCTGTCCTACAATCATATGAAGCAGTGAATTTTCTGTTCATTAATCTTAGTGCGTGGTTCAGCCCACTTTATCGACAGTCAAAAGGACATCTTCATTTGAAGATGTCCTCTTTTTGTTGGGGTTATGCAATTTCCTCAGTTTCCTTTTTCAGCCATTCAAGCTCACTGCCTTTCAGGTAGGGCGAAATAGCTTTAAATACTTTCTTGTGGTAATCATTAAGGTATTCAAGCTCAAAGCTGTTCAGCAGTGAAGGATCAATAGCATCTCTGTCAAAGGGTACCATTGTCAGGTTTTCGAGATACATAAATTGCCCGTAGCTGTTCTTTTGCCCCTTTCTTACCATAACAAGATTTTCATGCCTTATGCCAAAATGGTTTTCAAGATAATATCCCGGCTCATTGGATATTATCATTCCTTCCTCTAAAACATAATGGTTTGGATTTGAATTTACATTCCAGTGAATTCTCTGCGGTCCTTCATGTACACTCAAAAGATATCCCACACCATGTCCTGTTGAATGATTAAAGTCAAGCCCGTGCGACCAGAGGGGATACCTTGCCAGGTAGTCAAGGTTTTCACCGCAGATGCCATATTTGAATTTAGCTGCAGCTAAATTAAGATGTCCCTTTAAGACAAGAGTGAACGCAGTTTTTTCTTCGTCAGTCAGCTTACCAAGAGAAATAGTGCGTGTAATATCCGTCGTGCCCTCAAGGTAGTGTCCACCTGTGTCAGTCAGGCAAAGACCTGATGGTTCAATTCTGACATTTGTTTTTTCTGTGGGCTCATAGTGTACGATAGCTCCGTGTGTACCGTATGCAATAATCGGCTCGAAGCTTGCACCGAGATACGTGTCGTTCTCTGCTCTGAATTGTTCAAGCTTTTCTGCGGCACTTAATTCGGTAATGTATTCTTTGTCAGCATGATGCTTCAGCCAGTAAATAAAGCGTGTAACTGCTGCACCGTCCTTAATGTGTGCGGCTCTTATGTTTTCCATTTCCTGTGGTGTTTTTACCGCCTTCATCATCACAACAGGGCTTTGATTGTTTATGATTTTTATGTTATCAGGCAGATTTTTGCTTACGCAGTAATTCGCAGTTTCGCTGTCAAGCTGAACTGTTTTATCTGTCGGTATTTCATTTATGAGCCTGTAAAAATCATTGTAATCAGCAAGGTCTATGCCGTCATGTTCAAGCTTATGAATTATCTCGTCATTTAGTATTTCTCTGTGAACACAGAGTGTTGCTGATGATTTTTCGACAATCATATATGCCAGAAAAACAGGTGTGCAGGCAATATCATTGCCGCGTAAATTCAACAGCCATGCAATTTCATCAAGTGCGGTAAGAAGCAGGAAATCCGTGTTATTCTCTTCCATTTTACTGCGGATGCTCTTAAGCTTTTCTTTTCTTGTAAGACCGGTGTATTTTGTATCAAGCTCCCACACAGGCTCTTTTGAAAGCGGCGGTCTGTCGGTCCATATTTTATCAGCTAAATCAATTTGATAAGATAATTTAATGTTTTTTTCTTTTAATGTATCAATTAATTTGCCTGCAAAATAATTGCTGACAGTTCTTCCGTCAAATCCGATGGTGTCACCATCATCAAGCTTGTTATAAAGATATTCGATTATGTCAGGCACATCAGGCTGACCTGATTTCATCAATTCGATTGTGCTGTCCTTTAGCTGTTCCTCAGCCTGTATAAAATATCTTCCGTCCGTCCACAGTGCAGCCTCGTTTTTTAAAACAACAAGTGTTCCTGCTGAGCCGGTGAAGCCGGACAAATATTCACGCACCTTAAAATATGCACCTACGTATTCAGAAGAATGAAAATCATCAGTCACAATAATGTAAGCCTGAATATTCTTTTCATTCATCAGCTTTCTTAGGACCTCCATCTTTTCATTAACAATCATAAAATCTCCTGCCATTCCTTTTCCCGAAAGCCGCAAAGTACAAAATTGTTACCAACAAGCAATGGCCTTTTAACCAGCATTCCGTCTGTTGCCAGAAGCTGCAATTGCTCCTCTTCGCTCATATTCGGCAGTTTGTCCTTTAGGTTCATTGACTTATAAAGCATACCGCTGGTATTGAAAAATCTTTTGAGCTGCAGTTCGCTTTTTTCATACCATGCTTTAAGCTCCTCAAAGGTCGGGTTATCATCCTTAATGTGTCTGCTATCATATTTTATGCCGTTGCTGTCAAGCCATTTCTTCGCCTTCTGACAGGTTGAGCATTTTGGATATTCAATAAATAACATAATTTTAATCTCCTTTTTTATAGTATCATTTCCATATATCCGCAAGTAAATGAGAAAAAATCAAACTTTTTGGTATGCGTGTGCGTAAAGCCGAAATCCTCGTACCATTTTTTTAGCTTACTGTTTTCCTCCACAATGCTGATGTTTATTTTGTTTATTTCTGATTCTCTTGCTTTTATAATTGCGTGTTTTAACAGCTTTTTGCCGATTCCTTTGTGCCTGCATTCAGGTATAACTCAAAGGTTGTTTATCTCACATTCTTTATCCATTATATTAAGTGAATAATATCCTACAATTTTATTTTCCTCAAATGCAGCGAACATAAGACGACCGCTGTCAAACTGTGTTTTGAGTTTTTCAGAATTAATTGAGAAAAGCACATAATTAGGTGAGTTTTCCTTTGTTATGTATAATTGCTCGGCAATGTCTTTAAAACTCCTTTTTATTACTGAAACACACTCA
>VSOH01000023.1 GCA_009774735.1 Clostridiales bacterium | reverse complement strand
TCCTTATATTCTTTAATTTTACATAATCTTATTAAAATATCATTAAAAAGTTTGCGAATTTTTTTTGAATTTTTGCATTTTATTGACAATCTGTATCTGAACTGATTGTTTAATTTTGAAATTTTGGCAGGACTCGGACCGAGTACAATCAGCTTTTGGCTGTTATCGGCATTAAGCTCCTTTAAAATATCAAAAAATGCTTTCGCACAAAGTGCAACAGTGTTTTCATTTTCACCGACGAAGGATGCTGAATAAATATCGCAGTACGGCGGATAAATCATAGCCTTTCTCAGTGAAATCTCATTATTATAAAAGGATTTATAATCCTGATTCGCAGCAAACTCAAGAGTGGGATTAAAAGGATTAATCGTCTGTATAACAGCAAGACCCTTTTCATCACGCCTGCCGCTGCGACCTATAACCTGTGTAATCAAATCAAAACAGCGTTCACTGCTGTTATAGTTTTCATCATAAAGCGAATTATCTGCATTAACTACACCCACAAGAGTCACATCAGGAAAATCAAGACCCTTTGCAACCATCTGAGTACCTATTAAAATATCATACTCATGATTTTTAAATGCTTTAAACAATTTATCATGACTGAATTTAGAAGATGTTGTATCTGCATCCATACGGAGAATTTTAGCCGTAGGGAACAGAGCAGCTAACTCGTCCTCTATTCTTTGAGTACCATAACCGCTGTATCTTATATTTTCACTGCTGCATTCAGGACATTTATTATCAAGTCTTTTTGTGTAACCACAGTAATGGCATACAAGTCTGTTGCTATAGCTGTGATAAGTTAATGAGATTGAACAGCTTGGACATGTAATAACATTACCGCAATCAGTACAGGCAATAAATGTATTATAGCCTCGTCTGTTTATCAGCAGAATTGCCTGTTTGCCATTATCAAGCGTTTCCATCAAGCACTCTTTTAGCTTAGCAGAAACAGGTGTTCTGTTGCCGTTTTTTATTTCTGCCTTCATATCTACTGTTACAACCTCAGGCAGCTTTGAGGCTCCAAAGCGTTCATCAATTTCAAACAGCCTAATTTTACCTGAAACTGCACTTGAATAGCTCTCAAGACTTGGCGTTGCCGAAGTCATCAGAAACAAAGCTTTATTGTACTTTGCTCTGAAATTTGCAACATCCTTAGCACTGTATCTTGGAGTGCGCTCACTTTTATAAGTGTTCTCCTGTTCCTCATCCATAACAATCAGTCCAAGATTATGCACAGGAGCAAAAACGGCACTGCGTGTACCAACAACGATTTTAGCATCACCACTATCAATACGCTTGTATTCATCATTACGCTCACCAAGCGATAAACCACTGTGAATAACAGCAACCTTGCTGCCGTATCTGCTATGAAATATTGATAATGCCTGTGAAGTTAAGCCAATTTCAGGAACAAGAACTATAACATCCTTCCCCTGCTCAATAACTCGGTCAATTAACTTCAAATAGACCTGCGTTTTGCCGCAGCCTGTTACACCGAAAAGAAGACCGCTGCCGCCCTCATGATTAATCATATCAAGAAAAGTCTGATAAGCTTGATTCTGCTTGTGCGACAACTCAATCTCTGAGGTATCGGTTTCATGATCAGAAACTTTATATGGGGTTCTGTAAACCTGCTTATCAAAAAAAGCTATGACACCATATTTCTCAAGATTTTTCAAAACAGCCTTGCCAACTGAGCAGAATGCACAAATCTCATCAACACCGGCAGTTCCGATATCAAAAAGCAGATTAATAACACTTCTTTGCTTAGGCGTAAGCTTAGGCAGATCATTCTCATTCTGAACAAGCAAAGTTACCATTTTTGACGACTTATCCCCTACTTTGCCATAGCCTCTTGGCAACATCTGCCTTAGACAATCAAAAGTAGTACAAAAGCATCTTTTCTTAAGCCATAGCGCAAGCGAAATCATTTCTTCACTGAGAAGCGGAGCATTCGATACAACTGAATCAATCTCCTTAAGCTTTGAATTAATTGCAGTATATAATTTTACAATCATTCCATCACGCAGCCTGTTGCCGTTGCCGAACGGCACTTTAACCATCATACCAACCTTAGCAACATTTAATAGCTTGTCCGGAACATAATAGTCATAATCACTGTCAATATTGAAAAAAGCTTTTTCAACAGCAACAGTCGCAATAAGCCTGTTCATTATTTTGACTTGATTTCTTCAGGCTCGTCAATAACATATTTTCCGTCAAGGATTTCATCAATAGCAGTTGAAACTGTCTTTACATCAACATGCTCTTCTCTTGCAATCGCCTCGTCACGAATTTCTCTTGCTCTTTTAGCAGTACCAACAACAAGACTGTAGCGGCTGTTGCAGTTCTTTAATAATTTCTTTAAATCCGGATTAAACATAATAATATCTCCTAACAATAATTTCAAATATTAACCGCGCTTTCTCAGCTCGGTATTAAGTATTTTATTAATATTATCGACACATTCATTCAAATCGTCGTTAATAATCTGATAATCATATTTGTCTTTATATGAAAGCTCAACCATTGCAATATCAAGACGGCTTTTAATAATCTCATCACCATCGCTGTCTCTGCCTCTCAAACGCTTTTCAAGCTCTTCAATACTTGGCGGCAGAAGAAAAATTGACAGACAATCAGGATAAAGCTCCTTGATTTTTTCAGCACCGTTGACATCAATTATCAAAAAGCAGACCTTGCCCTGTTCAACAGCATTATTAATGCCTTTAACAGGTGTTCCGTAATAACAGCCATTGTAATTATTGAATTCAAGAAGCCCGCCGTTATCAATCATTTTTTTAAATTCATTTTCACTAACAAAAAAATAGTTAACACCGTCAACCTCACCATCTCTCGGCTTTCTGGTTGTTGCTGAAACCGATTCAACAACATCATCCCTGAGCTTACAGATTTCTTTAAAAACAGTATCCTTACCGCATCCGCTGGGTGCAGAGAACACAACAAGCATTCCTTTACTCATCGGTATCAACCTCCTTACCAAGCTTAGCAGAAATCTGCTTTAAATCGAGATATGAAAGCACTACATTGTCACTATCGGTAATGAAAACACTCTGCGTTTTTCTTCCATGTGTAGCATCAATCAACGTACCGTTTGCTTTGCTTTCACGCACTATTTTTTTTACCGGTGCAGACTCCGGAGAAACAATTGTGACAATTCTGTCTGCATTAATAAGATTGCCAAAACCAATATTGATTAAATTCATAATATTACTCTATATTCTGTATTTGCTCACGTATCTTTTCAATCTCAGCCTTCATATCAACAACCTTGCGAGCAATTTCAACATCGTTGCACTTTGAGCCGATTGTGTTTGTTTCACGGTTGATTTCCTGCACAAGGAAATCCATTTTTCTTCCGACAGACTCATCACAGTTAAGAAATTCTCTGAGCTGTTCAATATGAGAGCGAAGTCTTACAGTTTCTTCTGCAACTGCAACCTTATCGGCATAAATTGCAACCTCCTGCATAATTCGGCTCTCATCAAGAGAAACATCACCGATTAACTCATGAACTCTTTCAATGAGTTTGTCATTATATTCTTTAACAGTCTGCGGTGAGCGTTCCTCAATAAAGGAAACAGTGTCAAGAATGAATTGTGAACGTGAAAAAATATCATTATACATCTTTTCACCCTCAACCGAGCGCATTTCAATAAACTTATCAACAGCGGTTTCTGCAACAGCTTTAACTAACTGCCATATTTTCTCCTCATCCTCTTCAGCTTTTTTCACAACAAGAACATCCTGAAAACGGCTGATGGTTGATGCACCGAAATCTTCTTTCAAATTATATGTTGATGATAATTCCTTTAATGCCTTGACATATGCAGAAGCAAGAGTATTGTTAACAGCAACCTCTGCAGCATCAGTATTAAGAGCCTCAATTCCAACAAAACACTCTATTTTACCTCTGGAAACGCGGCTGTTGACATAAGACTTGATTTTATCATCAATAAACCCATATTGCCTTGGACAGCGTGAATAAAACTCAAAATACCTGTGATTAACAGATTTAAGCTCAATCGTGATAACATAACCATCAAGCTCGGCAACAGCTCTGCCAAAGCCGGTCATTGATTTAACCATATATTTACACCTCCTGAAAAAACAAACAAAATAAAATGTAAAACAAAACATTGTTTCAATTGATAATATTATATTAGTAATAAATTGTAAGGTCAACAGTTTGTTAACATTTTGTTTACAATATTCATAATAAATTAAAAAAGCAGCAGGCTTTCACCTACTGCTTTTCATGATATTAATATTCAAGAGCATTTGCTGCTTCAAGATCAGCAAGGTCGATTTCAATATCACCGCCGGGAATTTCCATATTACCACTGGTGGTTACCACAGACGAACTGCTTAAATTGAATAAATCAACTTCAAACTCAGGAGGTAAATATTTTTTTGTCATTTTTCCGCACCTCCAATTTTATACGTTAAAGTAATCAGTTGTATTAATCTGATATACCTTGCCATTAAATTCATAGCTGAATGAATATGTTACAAAACACTGAATCTGATAAGGAGCAGCCGAATATTTAGCATATGCAGCCTCACTTAATGACATATAGAACTGACCTGAAACAGCCTTCTTTGAAGCAGGATATTTCTTTGCAGTATTGTCATCATTATTCAGAATATTTAAACCATAAGCTCTGATATCATTTTCATCAGCTCCGCTTGTAACGCGAATGAATATCTTTCTGCCGCCTAAGTCAGCACCCTGCTTATAAATAAATGGTGCTTTGTTATCAAGCTTAAGCTTGAGATATTCATCAGCAGTCATTCCATTGTCTGTTGTATTAACAAACTGGTCAACCATATCTGCTGTCAGCTCAGTACCATCAGCGTAATATTTCTCACCGTCTGTAGTGATTAAGGTATAAGCCTCATCAACAATAGCAACAAATGTATATGACTTACTGTAGCTTACAATCTGATATTTGTTATCAGCAGTCTTGACAGCCCAAGCATAGAACTGTGCATTGCTTGTAGAAACAGTAACCTCTGTGCCTGATTCAGCAATGTTACCGCTGAGCTTTTTACCTGCTAATGAATTACCTTCGGAAACTGTAACAGTAACTGTTGGGATAGAATCAAATACCGGCTTAGCAACAAACTTGTTATCACCCTGATCGATAATATTCCATTCCTTGAAATTATAGAACGGCATTACAGGATCAACAAGCTTTGACTTAGCTGTTTCAATATCAGCAGCATAAATAACATCTGTAATATTGTTATAACCGTTATAAACCTTAAGAACAACACCTGTTGCAGCCGTTTCGGATGCATTAATCTGAGCCGTTACCTTCATATCGCAATCAGCCTTGCGAAGCATATCAGCACCTGTATATGATGAAAGTCTTGACACAGCAAGCGGTTTAATAATTTCACCGTTATAAACCTTGTTTCCGTCCTCATCATCAACAGCATTCATATATTTTTCAAGGTCGCCCTTTCTGAAGGTCTGAATAAGCCATGTTACAACAGCATTATCATCAGCACCGGTATCAAATGTAAACATTTCACCATAGTACTTCTGATCCTTTGCATTCGTGATTGTTGCTGTGGCATCACCGTTTTCATCAAGTGTCTGAACAGTGAGATATGAGGTGTAAAGGTTAACCTCAAGACCGTTAAGCATTTCAAGAAGCTGAGTTGTTAATGGATCAGTTTCATCCTGTGCAGTTGCACAAAGTTTTGTACCTGCAGCAACATTATCACCGGTTACTTTATTATAATTAGCTGCGATTTCATCAGTTGCAAGAACATAAACAGATGGCTTAGTCAAATCAGTTCCGTTGCTGAGCTGATCAACAAATTTATCAAACTCAGCAAGTGCTTCAGGCGTATATCTGTCACGCTCCATAGCTGAAACAACATCTACTACTGCGTCATAGCTGACATATCTGTCGCTTGCGTCACAATCCTTAAGCTCTGCTGCCTTAACAACATCGGTATCATTATTTACTAAAATCTGATCTGCTGAAAGTGTGTTAATATCAGGCTCAGCATATGTATATTCCTTCTTGTCAAGAACAATTGTTTCAGGCTCAAGGGTTTCATACTTAGCATTACCTGCAGTATCAATTTTATCCTGCTTAGCCTTATTAACAGCATTATCCATGGCAATCCAGCTTGACATTGTCTTAACCTGAACTTTTTCGCCGGACTCAGCTTCAGCAAAAATACCGTCATTCAATAACGGAGTCTTAACATCAATCTGAGTCTGAAGCTCTGTTGAATCAACAACAGGCATCAAAGAACGCTTATAAGAGTTAACCAATTCTAAAAGTGCATCATACTCAGAACCTGTTAATTTTGTATATCTCCAATAATCCTGATTTTCAACAGGATTTTCCTTATCAAGATAGTATTCAAAATACTTTGAAGCTTCGGTAAGAAATTCGTTGAAATTATTTACAGTTTCATCAGTATAATTACCGCTTTCTTTTTGAAGCTCAACAAATTCCTTATTCTCATTAATTGTTTCTTGACAAGAATTGAATTTTTCAATTGAGAAGAGAGCCTCATATTTTGAAATAATGTTTTCAATAATCTGAGCCTGAACAGGGTCAGTATTGGTTGTGCCGTCAGCAAAGATATTGTCACCGGTTTCATCTGTATAGATGAAGGAATGCTTAGAGCCATCCGGAGTTATACCATATGCTGTTGTATAAGCCTTTTCAACACCGTTCTCTTCATATCTTGTGTTCTTTGTATTTTCTACAAAGAAGAAGCCCTCACCCAATGCTCTCATATACTCACGATAGGATGCAGCAGAATATTCAGAGCCAACCAAATTACCTACAGCTTCAATAGATTCAATTCTGCCGGTAGCTTTATTTCTAGCTATATTAAGCTTCTTATTTGCAAAGGTTTCAACGAATTCACGAACAGCACCCTTGTCACAGGTAGATACGCCGACATTGTAGTATGCATATACTTCTTCACCACCATAGAATTTCTCACCTACAGCACTGCCGCCACCGTATGTACCCTTTTCAAAAATAAAGTTTGCATAATTCTCAGCAGAAGAAGAATCAGTACGCTTTTCTACTGAATCTTTACCTGACAAAGTAATCTTACCCTGCCATGCGTTAACACTCTCTCTACCTTCCAAATCCATAGGCATATACTGGAATGCTTTAACAAGACCTGTTTTATAAGTGTCATCGCTATACCCTGATGGATTATTCCAATATCCAGACATTACACGACGACCCTTAGAAGCATCACCATAACCAAGAACGTCTTCATTAGGATTGCCATTCAATGCACTGTTCCAATCAACACAGTCTGCAGAATCATATGCAACAAGCTGAATATCTGTTGAAAGACCTGTATCATTTCTTAAATAGGATGTTGCAGCATGATTATCTTCATTCTTTGTTACCCAAGCCAAATTAGATACCAAGAAATCAATACTGTATCCTGTCGGTTTGCCGCTTGCATCACGATTAATAATCGGATTGTCAGGGTTAGAGTAGTCAAGATAATAATCTGCTTCAACTACTCCAGATGTAATACTATATGCATAGCTCTTATGGTTGCTGTGTTCAGCTGAACCGAATGAGCCTGCATTCACACCTTCACTCTTGTCAAAGAAATCAAACTGATTTTTAATAGCATCCGGATTTTGATAGTTAGCGGTATTTGTTGACTGCTCCGATCCAAAATCACTAAGATATTTGAATGTACCCATACCAAATACAGGAGCCGATGTTCCATTTACAGTAAATGCATCACTATTCTTATCTGTAAATGAACTCATACTGTATGTCTCATTTGACATAATATTTGTAGCATTACCCTCAGAGCCGATAAATCTGGAGTAAATTGATGAAGCATGACGTGCATCTTTACCAATCGCACCACCATTATTTGTATTACGGAGAGCATTGATAGTATGAGCCATTGCAGGGTTAGGCATTACATAGCTGAATGCAAATTCTGAGTACTCTTTTCCATTTTCATCCTTATAACTGATAATAAGAATTACACCGTCTTCAGTATAGGAATCGGTATCAGCATTATATTTGAAATAGTCAGATACATAGCCTCTGAGAATATATTCACTGTATTCACCCTCGGCTTTTGCTTCCTTAACCAGCTCAGCATACAAACCTGAACCTGTGCAACCATAATCGGCACAGATCTGTTCGTCTGAATAGCAATATACTGCACCGGGGTCTGAAGTATCTATGCGATAAGGATACTTAACTCTGATTTTTGTAGCTCTTTCACCAAAGTTATGATTAATCGGGTCATAATCAAGATTATCGGAAATCTCCTGACCATAGAGATAATACTCTTCATTAGCCTTATGTGTATAGATAATCTGATCCATATCAACGGCAACAGCATTTGATTCTACATCATCAGGATTAGGAAGATCCTGACCCTTATAGCACCATACCTGCTTACCGTAAGATTCACTTTTAGAATCACAGTTAATGAAACCAAGCTCATAAACGGTTTTGCCGTCTTTAACCTGAGTAGCAACAGTTGCTTCACGAACAACAAAGCCCTCACTGTTTTTAAATTTTACCCAAGTGTGAGTATCATAATTGATAATTTCAAAATCAAAAGTGAAGAGTGTGCCGTTGTATTCAGTACCATATAATACACCGTGTTTATTATCAGAAGCAACCATACGGAAAGTATAAAGTCCGTTATACTGATTCCAAGCCAAGCCCATATCAAATTTGTTACCGGCATAAATACCAGCCAAATCATAAGCAGTCACATTACCAAGATTGAGTGAATCAGTACCATTGTACTTTAACGGGAAGGTTACAGGCCAACCGCTTTCAGTGTAACCAACCATATTAATAACTGTATTATTACCTGACAGATCACTCTGTCTTGTAGCCAGTGCACCATCCTCGACAGCATTCATTTTATCTGTCTCTGAAGTAGCAAGAGGACGTGAATGAACTGCGTTAAGTGTTACGATTTCGCCCTTATCATTCTCAGCATTGAATATTGAGTTATGTGCAGTACCTGAATTTATCCATTCATTACCCTGAATAAGGTAAGAAGACATAAACTGATTACCACGCATTCTTTCGTCATTGCTCAATGTTGAATTTGCTTCAACACCATTTATACCTGCATAAGGACCTTCAGGATTCTTTGAACGGAATACACGAGTTGTGTAATTCCAGCCATTTCCGCCATATGCAACATATAAATAATACCAGCCATTCTGATATTTCACGAATGGACCCTCACCACTGCCGATGCCCTCAACAGTTGTAATTAACTGAGCACCGCCATCATCAAGCGAAGCATTCAAATCAGCAATGTATTTTGACTCACCGCCAATGCAGGTACCATCAGCATTGAGTTTCTTAATAGCAATACCTGTCTGATATGAACCGTAAACCATATAGAGTGTGCCATCCGGTGAATAGAAGGTTGCAGGGTCAATTGCATTAACTTTATTTTCGGTAGAAACGCTGCGAGCAATTGTTGTAATATTTGTATAAGGACCTGTGATGTTATCACTTGTACCCATAAAGATTTCTGACTGCAAAGCACCCCAAGCTGAGGTTGAGCCATAGAAGCACCACTTGTTGATTGCAGTGTTATACATTACATGCGGTGCCCATACAAGATAGCCTGCACCCGGCTTGTTTTCAGGTGATGCTTGTGTCCATCCAAGAGGACCTGCGAGTGCAGTAACATAATCACTGCCGAAGAGCTGCTGGTTCTGATAGCCGCATCTGCCATTATCGTCGCCTACTGCCTTCCAGATATAAGCATCATCTGAATGATAAACTGTCAGACCGGTACCAAACATATAGTAATCAATCTTGCTGTATGAAGTACCGGGATTTGCATCCATATATTCCTGACCTACTGTTCTGCCATCAGCAAGTGTGTAAACAGTAACAGCGGTCGGGTCATGTGCAAGTGCTTTTTCAGACCCAACATCTGAATATTCGTCTGTATACATATTATTAATATCAACCTGAGAAAGAACATCTGTATAAACACGAACATCATCAATATATGTATCAAAGCCGTTTGCCCAATAATTCATACCATTATCACCAATCGTGAGAACAGTATCTTCTCTTGTTATAAAATTAATAATTTCATTTGCAAGACCTTTTGAATTACCAAAGTCACCTGCATAGGTAGATTCGTGTGGTTCACCATTGGTATAAACCATTACATTATTAGTTTCTGCATTCGGGTCAACAGTAATAACAATATTCATCCACTGACCTGAATAGTTGCCTGCAGCGTGCAGAGTTTTATTCTGTGGGTCAGCTTTAATATCCTGATATCTGAAGCCTGCAGCATTACCATAATTATTTCTGAAGGTTGCCCAACCATTCATATTAGCAAGGAAGTATTCCTCGTTTGTATCTGCAGCTTTAAAACCAACACCTGTATACCAATAATCATTACCTGCATACTGGGTAATGTCATCAACAACCTTACCGTCACGTTCAACATATCTCCAGTAGCTCAATGTAATACCATTATTCTGAGCAGCTACCTTATTTGCCTCCCTTGAAGCAATAGGGTTAGCAATTTCAAGATGCTGTTTAACAGAGGAATTTGCATTAATCTTCAATGCATTTTCTCTCCAGCCTGATGACCAATCATAGCCATTTGCATTGCCGTCAATATTACCTGCACCTGCAACGACTGAACCGGCCTGCTCAGTGAATTTACCTGAGTAATTGCTGCCAAAGTCAGGAGTAGAGCTGAAAGTCAAGCCGTTGATGCTTGCGTTATCGAAGCTTTCACGAAGAGCAAGGGTGTCAAGATCATCACTGAGGAAGATCTTTTTAACAGCAGTTTCTTCACCCTGATAATCACGCCAAGCATTAATAATAATATATTCAATATTACCTAAATCTGAAAGTGCTATAGGAGCAGAATAAGTTGCAGCCGTTACCTTTTCCTCACCATTTACATTCATTGTATATTTAATGGTTGCATCAACATTTTCAGGGTCGGTAATTGTGATTGTGCTTGTGCTGCTTACCTTATTACCCATTTCGGATGTAATTGCAAGGTCTTTTGATGTAGCTCTTACATATGTAGCACTGCTTATTGCAGAAGTTTCGCCGTCAACAGTCTGACGTGCATAAACTGTAACCTCTGAACTGTTTAAACCGGCAAAAGGCACAATCGGTTCATTATAAGAAGTCCACTCGCCGTCATTAATACGATACTCAATAGGACCTTCATAAACATTGCCGCCCATATCAAGAGCTGCTGTTAAAGTAATTTCTGCATCAGGTGCAATGGCCGAACCTGTTGCAACAGACATATTCGGACCCATATAAATGTAATACGAAATAATCGCCATATTGGACGCAGTCTGACCGTCTTCCACAACAGCTGCATAAACAGTAGCAGTTGAATGCTCACTGCTGCCTGCAAACGGTGCAAATTCACCGCTGTAAACATCAGCATTGATAAGGTCAGTCGGCACAACCTGTGTTTCACCGTCATAAACTACTTTATATTTAATTACTGCATCTGCAGAATCAGATGTAATGGAAATTTTTGTATCAGGACCGATGGTTGCACCGCTTTCAGGGCTGAACACCGGCTCTGTATATTTTACCTCAGGCAGTCTGAGTGCTTCAAAGGCAGCTGTAAGTTCTGTAGCAATATCAGCACTTACAGGAGCATAGTCATTGTTAACAACATTAACCATAGCTTGCTGTGCAGCCTTGTATGCAGCGGCAAAACGATTCCATGTTTCATCTGTATAGTTACCCTGACCTCTGCCGTTATATCTCTCCATAGGAGAAACATTCTGATTTGTATCAGGATTTAAAAACGGAGTAGTCATAGCAGAACGAATTTTTGCATAGTTCGGCTCAACGGCCTTAGGTGTAGCTTCAATATCTGCTAAACCATTGGTGTAATTTGCCTCTAAAGTTGCAAGTGCTTCAGCATGTGTTGTCGAATCAACAGCATCTTCAAAAAAGCCGACAGGATTTTTACAAAGTCTGTCAAAACCTCTGAGGAACTCGTCAGCACCACCCTGCTTATAATTCGTAATTCTTGCCAAACGAGCTTTGTTCATATTTATCGTATCAACAATAAGCTCATAGTTCACAACATTAACAGGGGAAGAAGATTTCAATGTCATAACATAATTATTGAAAACCGCTGCATTTGAATCATGGCAATATGCCGTAAGGGTAGGTGTTGTTTTTCTGACAATTTCACCGTCATCAAAAAATCCGGCAAATTTCATTGTATTTGCAAAGCCCTGATTATTATCGTTGGTAAATCCACCAAGCTGGAATCCCTGCCATTCCGCTGTGGAATTACCTGTTTGTTTGCTGTCATTGTAAGCACCGGAATAGTTCCAGTCAGAATAACTGTTGCTTGCACCATGCCAGCCGTCACCCGCCAAAACGAGGTCATTGCCTTTGTCGGTTGACAAAGCTATAGCCAATACATATCGATTATTCATTCTACGGTTTTTATGAAGGCAAACCATTACAGGCATAATTGGATCCGTTTTACCATCATAAAGCATTGTGGTTTCAGGGAATCTGAGCCAGCCGTTAAGGTTATCACTTGCACGGGCAGAAGCCAAATCGGCAACAGCGGTGCCTGAATACAATAAATTGCTGTATGCGGCACTGATATCTGCTCCAGAAACAGTACTTGAATTATTCATCCTGAATCCGCCCATCGGACTTGATTCGATAGTGGCAGGGGTCCATTCCTGCGTCCACATATTACCGAAGTTCAGTCGCATATGCCAATAAGCAGTCGTAATATCATCCTGTGAAACAACATTATTCAGATTACCACCATAGTAGTATGCATCATAAACCTTATTAGCCTCAACGTAAGCAAGGTAAGCAGCACGCATATTCATATATACAGTGCCTGATTTACCGCCCTCTGCCATTTTAGATTCATAATCAGTCATTACAGCCTTAAGCATTTCAATGGTAGCGTCAGCATTATTGCGGATAACTACATCATCAATGTAACCATCGTCGTTCTGTTCAGTGTGTGACCAGTAGCCGGCACCTGTACCATACCAAACCGGTCTTTCTTCAGCAAGATAAGCAGAAATACACTTGCCGGAATAGAGAGCAACAGATGTAACACCCATTTCTTCCTTCGTACCCTTGGTAAGGTCAATTGTTTTTGTCAGAACATTATCAACATAAATACTGATAATATCAAGTCCGCCGACAGGTGTAACAACAATTGTGATATCATGCCACGCATTTGCTGTCAGCTTATCGCCGAAAACACCTGTAGCATCAAAATAGTTGTTGCCTTCAACACTGTCAATATCCCATGTCCAGTGGAAGTCACCGTTTTCAAAAAGTTCAAAATAAGTTCTTGAGCCACCGGCTGTTCCGCTTGTACCGATATTGATAATCGGATGATCTGTCACATTCAATGGGTTATAGTTAAAGGAAATCGTATAACCGTTTGATGACGCAACAGGGGTGTACTCCTTGACAGACTGTGTATGCTTTGAAACATCCACTACTCTGCCCTTTTCGTTGTCATCATAAGTAGCGGAATTACCGCCGCAGAAATCATAGAAAAGAACTTCTGCTTTGTCTTCTGCAGCAAATGCAGTGAGTGACATCATCGGAACTGATGTGATAATCATCATCATTGCAAGAAATGCAGAAAGCAATCGTTTTGACAAACTAACTTTCATAGATTAATTCCTCCTTTTAGCATACTCTGTCAGGCTGATAAAAGCTAAGGCTTACTGACTACGCCATTCGCAGATACAAGCCTGATTTTGTATTGCCACGGGTGTAAAAATAGATTTTTACATACTACACCCAATTATTTACGATAACATTATAATACTATGTTA
>VSOH01000229.1 GCA_009774735.1 Clostridiales bacterium | reverse complement strand
AGTTAATTTAAAGCATTATTTTGAGGTGTAAATATATGGCAAATAAATTTTTGACCGCCCTTTTCGGTGACTATTCAAAAAAAGAGGTCAAAAGGGTAAAAAAGACAGCCGATAAGGTTATCGCCCTTGAAAGCAAATATCAGGCAATGGACGATAAGGAACTGGCGAACCAGACCGTACTGTTCAAAGAAAGACTTGCAAACGGCGAAACTCTTGACGATATCCTTCCCGAAGCATTCGCAGTATGCCGTGAAGGTGCATGGAGAGTACTCGGAATGAAGCACTTCCCTGTTCAGATTATCGGCGGTATCGTTCTGCATCAGGGTCGTATTGCAGAAATGAAAACAGGTGAAGGCAAAACACTTGTGGCTACCCTCCCTGCATACTTAAATGCTCTTAACGGCGAAGGTGTTCATATCGTAACAGTCAATGACTATCTCGCAAAACGTGACAGTGAGTGGATGGGCAAGCTTTACCGTTTTCTCGGTCTCGAGGTTGGTCTTATTATCCACGAAAAAACAAATTCTCAGCGCCGTGAGGCTTATAATGCCGACATC
Source organism: Clostridiales bacterium (assembly GCA_009774735.1). Classification (GTDB taxonomy): domain Bacteria; phylum Bacillota; class Clostridia; order Oscillospirales; family Acutalibacteraceae; genus Eubacterium_R. The sequence goes on along the minus strand of VSOH01000229.1, from coordinate 2,315 downwards.
ACATACGGCACAAACAACGAAATGGGCTTTGACTACCTCCGTGACAATATGGTTCAGTATAAGGAGGAAAAGGTTCAAAGAGGTCATAAATTTGCAATTGTCGATGAGGTCGACTCAATTCTTATTGATGAGGCACGTACTCCGCTTATCATCAGCGGTAAGGGTGAGCAGTCAACCGATCTTTACAGACAGGCTAACAACTTTGCCAAGACTTTAAAAATGGTTAAGGTTGCCAAAATGGATGAAAAGCAGGACACCGAGTCTACTTATGACGGTGACTACATTGTTGACGAAAAGGCAAAAACCGCCACACTGACACAGGATGGTGTAAAAAAAGCTGAGCAATACTTCAATGTTGAAAATCTTATGGAGATTGATAATTCCACACTCCTTCACCATATTAATCAGGCCATCAAGGCTAATGGTGTAATGAGAAGAGATATTGACTACGTTGTAGCAGACGGACAGGTTAAAATCGTTGACGAGTTCACCGGCCGTATCATGGAAGGCAGACGCTATAACGAAGGTCTGCATCAGGCAATTGAGGCTAAAGAAAATGTTAAGGTAGAGCACGAAAGCAAAACCCTTGCCACCATTACCTTCCAAAACTATTTCCGTCTTTACGGCAAGCTTTCGGGTATGACCGGTACTGCATCAACCGAAGCCCCTGAATTCTCTGAAATCTATAAGCTTGATGTTGTTGAAATTCCAACAAACAAGCCGCTGGCAAGAATTGACAATCCCGATGTTATTTTCCAGACAGAACAGGGAAAATTCCATAATGCTATAGAGCAGATTAAAAAATGCCACGAAAAAGGACAGCCTGTTCTTGTGGGCACAATCAGCATTGAAAAGAGTGAACTGCTTTCAAAAATGCTAAAGAAAGCAAGAGTACCTCATAATGTGCTCAATGCTAAAAACCACGAGCGTGAAGCTGAAATCATTGCACAGGCAGGTAAGCTCGGTGCTGTAACAATTGCTACAAATATGGCAGGCCGTGGTACTGATATTATGCTTGGCGGTAATGCCGAATATCTTGCTAAGGCTGAAATGAGAAGAATGCAGTTTACTGATGAACTGATTGCAGAAGCAACAGGCTTTGCCGATACTGATGATGAGGAAATCATCAACGCAAGAAAAACCTTCCAGGAGCTTGAGGCTAAATATAAAGACGAAATCAAGGAAGAGGCTGACAAGGTACGTGAAGCAGGAGGCTTATTTATTCTCGGCACAGAGCGTCACGATTCACGCCGTATCGACAACCAGCTCCGCGGACGTTCGGGAAGACAGGGCGATCCGGGCGAAAGCCAGTTCTATCTCTCCTGCGAGGATGACCTTATGCGTCTGTTCGGCGGTGAAAGAATGCAGATGATGATGGGCAGATTAACACAGGACGAGGATATGCCTATTGAATCAAAAATGATTTCAAAAACTGTTGAATCATCACAGAAAAAGGTTGAGGGCAGAAACTTCGGTATCCGTAAGAACACACTTCAGTATGACGATGTTATGAATAAGCAGAGAGAGCTTATTTACAAACAGAGAAACCAGGTGCTTGACGGCATGGACCTTAATGACACCATACTCAAAATGCTTGATACAAACATTGATGAAAATGTAAGAAATTATCTTGCAGGCGATAAAAAGGATGACTGGAATATCAACGGACTCAGAGAAAAATATCTCGGCTGGTTAACATCTGCCGATGACTTTGAGGATATTAACACCGTAGAAGTTGATGATGTTATTGAAACCTTAACAAACAGAGGTCATCAGCATCTTGCAGAAAAGAGAGAAATGCTCGGCGACGATATGTATAATGATTTCCAGCGTATGGTACTTTTAAGAAATGTTGACACACTCTGGATGGACCATATTGATGCGATGGACGATTTAAAGCAAGGCATTCACCTTCGCTCATATGCTCAGCAGGATCCTGTTGTTGCATTCCGTATGGAATCATATGATATGTTTGACGAAATGACCGCAACAATCCGTGAGAATACCGTACGTATGCTGTTAACGCTCATTCCAAGAAGACGTGAGGATGTTGAAAGAAAGGCTGTTGCTAAGGTAACAGCAACATCTTCAGGCGGAGATGATACAGTAAAATCATCACCTGTAAGAAAGGGTAACAAAATCGGACCAAATGACCCTTGTCCCTGCGGCTCAGGCAAAAAGTATAAAAAGTGCTGCGGTGCACCGGGAAAAGAAAAATAAACATAATGAAACACGGCGGATATGATTCATCATCCGCCGTATTTTTATTGCGATATTGAAAAATCGTATACAATAATATATAATATGTTTTATTA
>VSOH01000228.1 GCA_009774735.1 Clostridiales bacterium | reverse complement strand
CTATCGCAACTATGTTTACACTCACATAATCCCATACTTCAAAAACTATAAACTATGCGATATCCATGAAGATGATTGTCAAAGATTTTTGAATCAGTATGTTGGCAAAAGCAAGGCTATGGTATCAAAGTTAAGAATGACACTACGCAGAATTATGAGAAAAGCTAAAAAACAGAAATTGATACCCGATAATCCTGCTGAAGATATTATCTTGCCAAAGGTAACACAAGGACAACGCCGACCGATAACTGATACAGAACGAGCAATGATACTTAAAACGGCAGAAACACACTATGCTGGTTGTATGGTTTTAACAATGCTATACTGTGGACTCAGACCGATAGAAATTCGCAGAATGGAATGGAGTTGGATAGACTTTGAAAACAGTGTACTAACCGTAGGAAAATCAAAAACCCAAGCTGGTACAGGAAGAAAGATACCAATTCCACCACAACTAAAATCTGAACTGATAAAACACAGATTTAAAAGACAGAACGAACAATATGTATTCGTCAGAGTAAAAAACAATGAACTGCCGATGGATGAAAATGCGTTTTACCATGCTTGGCATAACTTCAAAAGAGAAATGGATATTGCAAACGGTGCTACGGTATATCGAAATCAAATCATAGAATCAACATTATCAGAAGATTTAGAGCCTTATCTGCTCCGACACACATTCTGCACTGACTGTCAAGCTGCAGGAGTACCAATCAATGTGGCTAAAGAACTTATGGGACACAGTGATATATCAGTAACTGCTAAAATTTACACCCACATGATAGATGAGGTATTTGAGCAAAACCGAAAGAGATTACAGGAATATGCTGAACACAAACAAAATCAAACTGTAACTGCATAGTGATCAAGAACAAGGGTGCAAGCAATCAAAAGTTGCCTGCACCCTCTATTTTTATTTGTAAAAAAGGCTTAAGAAAATTCTCAAGCCTGTGGCAGCGGAAATATATAATTCTATTTTTTCTGTTGTGAATCCCTTATTCCATTGATTCTTTACATCATATATTAATCTACATTTCCAATAAGCATTTGAATTTCACATCCTTTATTAAAAGCATTTTCATATGCAAGCATAATTTGTTGAGAATCCATACGATCTATATATAATTGTTCGTTTTTGTTTGCCTCTATAAGTAACGCTGAAAACTCATTCTTTAATGCGTAGAATTTGCAAAAGAAATCCTTACTTAAATTTTTAAAATTTCTTGAGTTTTTCTCAAATCGAGAAAACATATCACTCAATTCAACTATACAATATTTTAAAGAATCAATACACATTCTGTATATATGACTCTGTATTTTATCAATTTCATCTTCTTTTTCTGTAATAATTATACGGGAAACATGGTCAAATGCATTTTGAATTTCCGGCAAAATTCCAATTGGATATGTATTTGAAATTGTTTCCCAAAAAAGCATAAGAGGTTTGCACTTTGTAATATACATATTACAAAGTTTTTTTAATTCAGTTGAATAAGTAGGATTTATGCTTTTATCTTCCACCCTTTTAATTCGCTCCGTATTTATTTCACCTGAATCTAAAGATTCTTCTCTAATATACTCTGACAAATCCACTCCTCGAACCCAACCTAAAAAATTATATCGTTTAGCTGTGTTTTCTATATTTGTTGAAAGCTGGAATTTCAAATTATCAATACTATTATAAAATACACAAATTTTTTCAAGAACTAATTTTCGAAACTCTTGATATTTTTTATAATTCTCGTATTCCATCATATCTTTTCCATCTTTTTTGATTTTTTCTTCAAGAAACGCTTCATCAATAACAATAGCAAAATATGGTTTTTCCTTCTCTAGTGCATATTCATATTCTAATTGAGTATAGCTTTTTTGACTTTTAGGTTCTAAACTACCATACCGACCTCCTAAAATCAAAACATATAAATCAGAATCGTCAATCCATTCTTTTATTACTTCAAGTTGAGATTCGCTTCCTGAAGAAAAAAGTTCCATTCCAGCAGGAATATTATGAGTTTTCAATATTGTCTCAGTAGCCGCTTGCCGTTCTTCAAGCATATCTGTATAAGTTGATGATACAAATATTTGAAGTTTTTTATTATCTTTTTTTGTTAACATAAACACCACCCTAATAACTTATCAATCTAGTTTTAATATATCATAAGAGATTAAAAACTTCAACAATTTAACTTCTTCTAAGGATAAAATTAATACAGGTTTATACAAATAAAAAATATACAAAACACTAATATATAAATAAAAGGCTTGAGAAAATTCTCAAGCCTTTGGCAGCGGTACTAGGATTCGAACCTAGAATGGGCGAGTCAGAGTCGCAAGTGTTACCATTACACTACACCGCTATATTCATTTTTTTATCACAAAAGAAGTCTCACAAAAATCTCTCACTTTTTCGCCGTAAATCCATCCCGTTCGCTCTTCAAAATTTTGTTATTTTAGGTCTCTAAAAGTCTCCCACAAAATCTCATGCCAAAATCAAGAACTGAACAAACACATAAATCAATAACAGATTAAGGCAAATTATAGACAATTTAGGGCATTTTGAACGCAAAAAAAGAACAGAAACACAACTATTTTAGCGGTTTCTGCTCTTGTGGCAGAGGTATAAGGATTCGAACCTTAAATGACGGAGTCAGAGTCCGGAGTGTTACCGTTACACTATACCTCTATATCGCTTATTGCTGAATAATATTATCATAAAATTAGCGATATGTCAAGATTATTATTGAATTTATTTTAATTTTTTTAGTTTCTTTTTTCAATTATACTATCATAAAAATCAAGTGCTTCATCGATTGTACTTGAGCCGACAGCATCAAACGGATAAAGAACGCTGAAAACATGAACAAGATTTTTACCATTATAC
>VSOH01000227.1 GCA_009774735.1 Clostridiales bacterium | reverse complement strand
GGTTGCAACCTCTCTGTAATCCTCACCTGTCAAGCCAACGGTTTTTAATATCCGCTCAACCTCACGCTGTACTAATGTGATAGGATGATATGAGCCACGCTCAAGCTTTGCGGGCATTGAAATATCAAACTCCGGCATTGAGTTGATTTCCCTTTCAATTTCCTTTTCCTTTAGCTCTGCTGTTTTTTCTGCAATTTTATTTGCAACAGCACCCTTAAGCTCATTAACCTTTGCACCAAGTGCCTTTCTTTCATCGTTTGAAAGCTCTTTCATTCCTTTGAGCAAATCGGTAACACTACCCTTTTTGCCAAGGTACTGAACACGAATGCTTTCAAGCTCAGCCGAATTTTCAATTTTAGCAAGCTCGGCTTCAAACTTTTCTTTGAGAGCTGTAATTCTGCTTTCCATAATTCCCTCCTAAAAATAAAAAAACTTTCACCTCATATGAGGCGAAAGTCAACTTCCGTGGTACCACTCAAATTGCAATTAAACAATTGCCGCTCTTTGCTTTAACGCAGCACTACGCCTGACTTAGTTGCTCGCCAGGGACTCCCGAGCTGAAATTCAGCAATAAGCCTGTGTGCACTTTCACCACCCGTACACTCTCTGAAACAAGGCAAATAACCTACTTACACTCAATCACAGTCTTAATTATTAATGAGATTATAAACCAAAAACTATGAATAAGTCAAGCATTTTAAAAAAAGTGTTGTAATTTTAGTAAAATTTGTATATAATTAATTTGTAATGCTTTAAAAGGAGGTGGCTTTACCTTGACTGATAAAACAATGACATTCAGAATTGGTGATGAAAAAGAGGATATTATGAAGGATACTTTGACGGAGGTATTTGATGCACTGCAGGAGAAGGGATATAATCCCATTAATCAGATAGTCGGCTATATTCTTTCAGAGGATCCCACATACATCACAACACACAACAATGCACGAAGCCTCATAAGGCGCATTGACCGTGATGAATTATTAGCGGCTATGGTAAAGTCTTATCTCGGCTAAAAAAAGTTAAAGGAGGGTTATCTTTGGCAGAGGGTAAAATGGAAAAATTCCTTGAATACAAAGGTAAGCCTTTGGTTAGATGCGGCAAAACCATTTACTATGGTAATATGAATGATCCATATGTAATCTGCCTCAACATCATCAATGAGGATGACAGTATTGATGATTTGAAGGTATCGGGTAAGGTAGCTATTCAGCTTCTTGACACCGATGAGAATGTATCACCAAAGGAAAAAATAGTTAAGAAAAGTGAAAAAGTCGGTCTTTTCAATGCATTAGACCTGGGTGCTGTTTGGCTTCAGAGAGCTTTAAAGCAGTCTTAAATCAATGAGCTGATTGTAAGTTTTTTGCAATCAGCTTTTATTTTTATTATGCGGAGGGAAAATTTATGCATAAAGCAATTGAAAACAGATATGACAAAATGACCTACAGCTACTGCGGCGAAAGCGGTTTGGCACTGCCTAAAATCTCCGTGGGACTGTGGCAGAACTTCGGAAACAACGATGATTATGACACGATGAAGGACATCATCCTGACAGCCTTTGACCATGGTATTACCCATTTTGATTTGGCTAACAACTATGGACCTGAGCCGGGCAGGGCTGAAATCAACTTTGGCAGAATATTCAAAGAAAACCTGAAGCCCTATCGTGATGAACTGATTATCAGCACCAAAGCGGGATACGAAATGTGGCAGGGTCCCTACGGCGGCAGAGGCGGCTCAAGAAAGTACCTTATGGCATCTCTTGATCAAAGCCTGCAGAGGATGGGGATTGATTATGTCGATATTTTTTATCACCACTGTATGACACCTGAAACTCCGCTTAAAGAAACAGCACTCTGCCTGTCAGATATTGCAAGACAGGGCAAAGCCTTATACGCCGGTATAAGCAATTATGACGGAAAAACAATGCATAAAATGCATCACAAATGTGAGGACTATAATGTACCTTTTATTATTAATCAAAACAGATATTCAATATTTGACAGAACAATTGAACACAACGATTTAATTAAAGAGTCTTACGACAAGCATAAAGGAATAATCGCCTTTTCTCCCCTTGCACAGGGTCAGCTGAGTGATAAATTTGAAAACGGAATACCTGAAAATTCAAGACTGTACGGCAACGAAAAGCTTCAGGCACATGTTGGCTATGACAGCCGCAGACCTTATCAGATTAAAGAGCTTTGCAATATGGCACATAAGCGCGGACAGTCACTTTCACAAATGGCAATTCAGTGGCTTGCACAGAACAAAAACATAACATCTGTTTTGGTAGGTGTACATTAAAAAGAACAACTGCTTGAAAATCTCAAAGCACTTGATTTTCCCAAGCTTACTGAAGGCGAGCTAATACAGATTAACGGTATCGCAGGATAATAATAACAATAATAATATAAAAAGGCCAACAAGGTTCTGACTTGCTCAACGCAGGTTAGAACCTTGTTTTATAATATATGACAACTTATTCGATAATCATTTTAGAACAAGACAAGCATCTCTTAATTGTATCGCTTTGGATATGACCACAATGAGGACACTGAATTTCATTTTCTTTTTTAGTTGCTTTTTCTTCAATGACTTTTTTTATATCAATTTCAGTTGTAGCTTCTTCTAATGGTATATCTTGTTGAATTTCTTCTTGATTATAATCATTTGTATTTTTACGATTAACATCAAGATTTTCTTGTAACAAGAATATTATTTCACTAAATCCAATAAACATTATTCCCGAAATAAAGAAACTAACAAATGTTCCAATAGCAGAACAAAATCCAACTGCACCATTCATTTTATGTGCAACCGTAATCCAAACAATTATACATGTCTCTTATACCCAGCTCA
>VSOH01000226.1 GCA_009774735.1 Clostridiales bacterium | reverse complement strand
AGCGAGGGTCATTCACTTAATGTGGTTGATATCAGCAATCTTGAACCAAAGGCAAGTGAGTACGGCAAATCCGGTTATATGATTAAGGGCGTTGCTGAAAGGCTTAATAATCTCGGTTATAAAATCGGCGGCTTTGATGCATGTACTACAAGTGATGTTATGGGTGGTTCAGGTCTTTCATCCTCGGCTGCCTTCGAGGTGTTAATCGGAAACATTATTTCACATCTTTATAATGACGGAAATATTGATGCTGTGGAGATTGCCAAGGCTGCTCAGTACAGTGAGAACGTGTTCTTCGGCAAGCCTTCGGGGCTGCTTGATCAGATGGCTTCATCTGTAGGTACATTTGTTAATATTGATTTTGAGGATACTGATAAACCGATTATTAAAAAGATTGACTTTGATTTTGCTAATTCCGGCTACAGTCTTTGTATTGTTGATACTCATGGAAATCACAGTGATTTAACTGATGATTATGCCGCTGTAAGGGGTGAGATGGAGGCTGTTGCTAAGGCTATGGGCAAATCCGTTCTTCGTGAGGTCAGCTTTGATGCCTTCAAGGCTCAGATTGGCAGTCTTATGCAAAAGACAAATGACCGTGCAGTTCTGAGAGCTATGCATTTCTTTAAGGAAAATGAAAGAGTTGACAGTGCTGTAAATGCGCTTGAAAGCAACAGCTTCGAGGAGTTCTTAAATGTTATTACTGATTCAGGCAGATCATCATTTATGTATAATCAGAATGTTTTCACGCCTGCTAATCCTATGGAGCAGAAGCTTTCGGTAGCACTTTGTGTTACTGATGATTTGTTGCCTTTTGGTTACAGAGTTCACGGCGGTGGCTTTGCCGGTACAATTCAGGCATTTGTTAAAAATGAAAATTTAGAAGTTTACAGGAAAACCATGGATGATATTTTTGGCAAAGGCTCGTGCCATGTGCTGATTATAAGACCTGTCGGCGGCACAAGAGTTATTTGATTTTAATGTTTATAAGAGTGAATAAGAGGGGCAATAACAGTGAAGTACATATTTATAGTTAATCCCATTGCAGGTAATGACGATAAAAGTATAATTTTTGCAAGGATGAAATCAACCTTTCGTCAGATTGATGATGAAATGATTATTGAGTCTACAAAATATAAAGGTGATGCAGTTAATATTGCCAAAAGGTACTCAGAAAAATATGGTAAGGATTGTGTAATTGTATCCTGCGGCGGTGATGGTACTGTTCATGAGATTGCAAATGGTCTTGCAGGAACAGATACGCCTATGATGGTTTTACCTCTTGGTACAGGCAATGATTTTGCAAAAAAGATTTATGGTACGAAAAAAATAAATGTCGAAAATGTCGTTAAAGCTTTCGGACTTTACAGCGGTAAAATCAAGTATAAAATAAAACCCATTGACCTTATTGACTATAATGGTGAAAAATGTATTAATGTTATGAGCTACGGACTTGATACAATGGTTGAAACTATCGGAAGAAGGGTTGCTTCAAAAATTCCTGCAATTGGTCATCAGGCGTACAATATTGCCATTTTCCCTGTGCTTATGAAACCTCTGCATTACAGTATAGCATATGATATTACCTGCGTTGACAAGGAAACTGGAGAGGAATATCAGATGTGTGATGATAACAAGGATTATGCTTTGTTTGCTATCTGCAATGCAAGCTATTACGGCGGAGGCTTTTGTCCTGCACCTAACTCAGTGCTTGATGACGGACTGCTTGATTTTGCTTTGGTTGACGGTATGCCGCTTTATAAGGCACTTCCTCTGATACCCAAATATTCATCAGGTACTTTAACGGAAGAGGTAAGCAGTGCTGTTCATACCGGTTATATAAAGTACGGTAAAATCCGGTCTACGGATGATTCCTATCTTCTTGGTAATTGTGATGGTGAGAATTTCCATTATACTGAGGTTAATTTTAAGGTTGAGCCAAAAGCATTGAAGCTTTGTGTTTTAAAGGATTATTAAGTCAGACTGCACTTGAAATTTTTTAAAATTGAGAACATTTGTAAAACTCCTTCATAGTATGTTATTGAAGTTTACTTCAATATTTTATGAAGGAGTTTTGTTATGCCTGATAATCCTATTCTTGAAACAGGTGAAAGACGCATAAATGAAGCAGTGTGTATTGACACTAAGCGTATTTTTGACAGCTGTGTCAGCAAGGACTGCCTGGAGGATTTAAGAGTTACATTCTTCTCAAAAAGCCAGAGGCTTATTGACGAAGCAGTTACAGTGAAAACAAGAGATTGCTGGATTGAAGAGGTCAGCATTGATGTTGAGGAGGTACCTTTTAACAGAGGCTTTTACAGTGTTGATATTACCTTCTATTTCAAGCTGTGCTTTGATACCTATGCAGCACCTTGTACAACACCGCAGGTAGCAATCGGTTTTGCTCAGTTTAACAAAAAGTGCATTCTTTACGGCAGTGACGGAGATGTTAAGGTGTTTGTGTCAAACCCTTGCAGCGAGGCGCTTGATTGCCCTGTAGCACCGCAGTACAGTAATCCTGTTGCCAAGGTGCAGGCGGTTGATCCTGTTATCCTTTCAACAGATATCTGTGAGGCATGCGATTGTTGTGTATCGGTCTGCTCATCCTTCCCTCAGTCAATTCTTAAGTCTATGGAGGATACATTGCCGTCCTGCGGTGCTTCTAAGGCGATTCTTGTAACGCTCGGTCTGTTCTCAATAGTACAGATGGAAAGAGATGCTCAGCTTCTCATCCCAGCTTATGATTATTGTGTTCCTGACAGAGAGTGCAACTGTAATACCTCCAACCCTTGCGAAACCTTCCAGAGCATTGATTTCCCTGTGGATGAATTTTTTCCTGTTGACAGGGACGGCGGATGCTGCTCACATTGTGAACAAAACAACCAGCCTGAATAATGC
>VSOH01000225.1 GCA_009774735.1 Clostridiales bacterium | reverse complement strand
GGTCGGTTCCGCCTGAGCCAAAACCATAGGAAACCTTTGAAACAGGAACAAGTGTTATATCACCTGTTACAATAGGATCACCGATAATAGTTGAGGTGTCAACCATCTGGCGCATTTTTTCCAGTGTATTTTCCATAATCTTATTAACCGGAGTTTCTTTCATAATTAATTTTCCCCTTTATTATTTTACTTTTTTGTTTTTAATTAAATTCTTTAAGAATATAAATCCTGCTTTAAACGCAACCTTTAACAGCAGACCGACATTAATGCTTGCAATTAACTGAAATTCAAACTCAGTTGACGGAGCTATAAAATCAGGTTGAATATAATCGTCATAATTATCAACCTTCATACCGCTTAAAATCATACCTTTAACAGGATAATAATATTTGCACAGTGTTCCGTAAGACTGAGCAATATCAGCAGCATCATCGCCGCCTATTATTATCATAACATAAAGTGAGTAAATATGTAAACCCCTAATTAAGGTTAAAATTGCAGAATTTGCAGTTTCAAGAAGATTTGATACCAAGGAAAGAATACCGACGATGCCTTCATCATCCCATAATTTTTTGATAGGATTTGATTTTTTAGGTGGTTCCTTTTTTTCTTCAGCTTTAGCTGCAGGCTTTTCCGTCTTATCCTGAACGGACTCAGAAACGGTTTCCTCAGTAGCTTTTTCTGATGATTTCGGCGGTTCATCCTTTATCTTTTGCTTTTCCGAGGTTTTCTCTGCCTTTTCTGCTTTCTTTTTATCAGAAACCTCCTGCGCCTTTTTCTGCGGGAACATAAGAAAAGATAATAACTCTGACAGAACAATATCCTTTTCAAAAAACAGAACCTTAACTCTTGTGCTCCAGCCCTTATCATAAACAAGCGTTACCGTTGCAGAAAGTGAACAGACTGCAATAATAATAAGTGCAAGAACAGCAACTACAATTAAAAATATTTTCATTACTCACCATCCTTTTGCTCAGGTGACTGAGTCTGTTTTAAAACTTTATCATTGTCTTCACTGAAAAGCGATGTCTGATTTTCGTCATTCTTTTCTGCTTCATCCGGTAAATCCGGCAAATCCTCAAGACTGTTAAGAGAAAAGCATCTCAAAAACCTGTCAGTCGTACCATAGACAAGCGGTCTGCCGGGCAAATCAAGCCTGCCCTTTTCCTCAATCAGACCCTTTTGAATCAGGTTAGAAACAGGACCGCTGCAGTCAACACCGCGAATCTGCTCAATAAATGAACGGGTAACCGTTTTGTTATAGGCAACAATGGCAAGCACCTCAAAAGCAGCCTGACTTAAAGGGGTGTTCTTTTTTATTTCAAGAAGTCCCCTGACCTCCTCGCTGTATTCCTCTTTTGTACAGAGCTGATATTTACCGTCAACACGAATTAAGCGGATGCCGCTGCCCCGTTCGTCGTAATCAGCCTCAAGATGCCCCAGCATTTTTATTACATTTTCAACATCTATATCCAGCACCTCAGCAAGCTTTGCAGGCTCAACAGGATCACCCGCAGCAAAGAGCATTGCCTCCAGTGATGCCAGAACACTATTACTGTTCAATATCATTTACCTCGTTAACAATTTGTACTGTCGGGTTGTGCATTTCACCCTCAATTGTAATCTTTTTTGTTTTAGCAAGCTCAAGTACCGCAAGAAAAGTAGCGACCATATCACTCTTAGTCTGTGCATCGCTGAAAAGATTTAAAAATTTAACCTTTTTACCGCTCCACAGCTTACGCATCACTGTACTTACCTTTGTTGCAACCGCAACAAACTTTTTTGCAACAATAACCTTGAAGCTGTCAAGAGGCGGAGGAAGCCTGCGTTTGCCCCTGCCTGCAGCACTGATGTATGCACTGAGCAGTTCCTCACCCTCGTGAAAACGCTCATAGTCATAGTTAACAAAGCCTTCACCCGCAGGACGGACAAAGCGGTTAAAGCCATCGGTCTGCTTAGAAAGCTTTTCAGCCATCAGTTTACAGTCACGATATTCAATAAGTTCACCCGTAAGCTCTTTTTTTAATATCTCTGCTTCCTCGTGCTTCGGTAACAGAGAAACTGTTTTAATATAAATAAGTCTTGCCGCCATTTCAAGGAATTCACCTGCAACATCAAAATCCTGCTCCTGCATCTGACGGACATAGTCAACATACTGATTAACAAGCTCGACAATGGGAATGTCATTTATATTCAGTTTATGCTTAGAAATGAGATGTAAAAGAAGATCCATAGGACCTTCAAACACATCAATTTTATAGCTTAACTTTTCCATTTAAACTCCAAAGAAAATCAATCTGGGAATAATTGAAATTATATTAATCATAAAGCTGGATACTGCTGAAATGATTGTACTGAATACACCAAGGAATAAAAGCACCATCAAGCCAATCATAATAAATCTTTCATACTGCATTATTTTAAAATATATTTTATCAGGAAGCACTGAGCCGAGCACCTTTGCGCCGTCAAGAGGCGGAATAGGCAGCATATTAAATACAGCAAGAGAAACATTTACACTTGCAGCAAAGCTGAAGAAATAGCATACTGCATCTGATGTAACGCTCGTCGGCAAAAATCTTAAAAGTGCATAATAGATAAATATACATACAAAGCCTATTATGAAATTAGAAGCAGGACCTGCCAATGCGATAAAAGCCATATCCCTTCTTGGGTGCTTCAGCTTTGCAGGATTGACAGGAACAGGCCTTGCATAACCTATACCAAATAAGAATATCATAATTGTACCTATCGGGTCAAGATGTGCAAAGGGATTAATTGTCAATCTTCCCTGAGCTTTTGCCGTATGGTCGCCGCATTTATTGGCAACTAAGCCATGAGCCAATTCGTGAAGCGGCAGACAGCAAAACACAACAAAAGCCTTTGAAATGATTGATATAATCGCTTCAAAAT
>VSOH01000224.1 GCA_009774735.1 Clostridiales bacterium | reverse complement strand
GGAAAATGGTTAAGATGGTTCCCGCATATCTACAATGAAAAAACAAATAGTAGAAATATTGTTTACAATGATGAAAGTAAAAATCAAATATTTGAACAGTTATTTGTAAATTTAAGTGCAAGATGTAATAATAAAAATGAGGTGTTGCCTTATTATATTGTTTTTGTTATGGAAGATTGGGGGATAAAAACACACCCTGTATCACAATTTATAAAAACTGCTAACAATACAAGTTCAACGTTTATATTCTTTGAAGGAAAAAAAGATGAGTTACCATTGGGCTGTAATGAAGTGCTGTTTTTGGAAGACAATAATACAGGAAAAATAATAAATAGTGCAAAAAAAGATGAACCAATACAATTTATTTATGATGTGACTGATGATTCTGAATTAGAGGCAATTTCAAAAAAATTAGCCCCAGTTTATTGTGAAGAAATAAGTCTCGAAAATGCATTAACAAAAAATATTACATTATATGAAATGTTTAATATTTTGAGTGCTGATGATATTGATTTACAGCAAAGATGGGCAACATCAACCATTTATAAATCTATGTCAGCTCCTCTGGGCGTAAAAACGAAGGACGAAATAGTTTGTCTTGATCTCCACGAAAAGGCTCACGGACCTCATGGATTAGTTGCAGGTACTACTGGCTCAGGTAAGTCAGAAATACTACAAACTTACATATTGTCAATGGCAACACTTTTCCATCCATATGAAGTTGGATTTGTAATAATTGACTTTAAGGGTGGTGGAATGGTTAACCAATTTAAGCCATTACCACATCTTATTGGTGCAATTACAAACATTGATGGGCGTGAAATTAATCGTTCACTAATGTCAATAAAAGCAGAGCTTCAAAAGAGGCAAAGATTATTTGCGGAAAATGGAGTTAATAACATTAACAATTATATAAAACTTTATAAATCGGGAAAAATTAAAACCCCTATTCCTCATTTGATTCTTATAGTTGATGAGTTTGCTGAACTTAAAGCGGAGCAACCTGAATTTATGAAAGAACTAATTTCAGCAGCACGAATAGGAAGAAGTTTAGGCGTTCATCTTATACTTGCTACACAGAAGCCATCTGGACAAGTTAATGAGCAAATTTGGTCGAACTCGCGCTTCAAACTTTGCTTGAAAGTCCAAGATCAGCAGGACAGTAATGAGGTGTTAAAATCGCCACTTGCTGCGGAAATTAAAGAGCCAGGCAGAGCTTATTTGCAAGTTGGTAACAATGAAATTTTTGAACTTTTTCAGTCGGCATATAGTGGTGCTCCCGCTCGTAATGTTGCAAATACAAAAGAGTACCAAATCAGTGAAGTGAGTTTGTCTGGTAAAAGAAAAGTTGTATTTAGACAAAAAAATGAAAAGACTGATGGTGTTGTTGAAACTCAGTTAGATGCGATTGTTTCTCATGTGCAAAAATACTGCGAGGAAAATAATATTATAAAATTGTCTGATATTTGTTTGCCATCACTTGTTGATGTTATTAGTTATCCTAACAATATTAAATCAGATAAAAAATATGCATTACCAATAGGTGTTTATGATGATCCGGCAAATCAACAACAACCGATTGCTTCTGTTGATATATCTGATGGCAATATTGCGATAATTGGTTCTTCACAATATGGAAAAACCAATATGTTGCAATTAATTGTAAAACACTTTGCAAGCAACTTATCTCCGAAAGAATTGAATATTTATATACTCGATTTTGGCTCAATGGCACTTAAAATATTTGACCAATTAAATCATGTCGGTGGTGTAGTTGTTTCTTCTGACGATGAGAAAATTAAAAACTTTTTCCGTTTAATGAACAAGGAAATGCTAATTAGAAAAGAGAAATTTGCAAAACTTGGCATAACATCATTTAATTCTTATAAGGAAGCAGGGTATGAAGATCTTCCTCAAATCTTAATAACAGTTGATAATTTCATTGCTTTTAGAGAGTTATATAATGAATATGAAGATGATATGATTTCACTATGCAGAGAAGGTACTTCATTAGGTATTTGTATTGTTATGACATCTCTTCAAACAAACGGAATTGGTTATAAATATTTGAGTAACTTTCCAAATAAAATTTGTTTATATTGTAATTCAAGTGACGAATATAACACATTATTTGATAGATGTAAACTTCAACCCAAAAATGTGCCAGGACGTTGTTTGTTTGAGTGTAATAAAGAAATATACGAATGTCAGACATACATGGCTTTTGAAGGCGAAAGAGAGATTGATAGAGTAAATGATATATTATCTTTTATAAAACAAATAAATGAGCAATTTGCTAATCAATTTGCTGTACACATCCCCGAAGTCCCTGTTGAACTCGATATGTCTTATGTAAATGATAATTATAGTAAAAATACTCCATATTTGCTACCATTGGGAATTGATTATGAAAAAGTTGAATTTGTTGACTTAGATTTATTAAAAGCCACAACTATTGGTATTACTGGTAGAGAAGCAAGCGGAAAAACAAATTTTGTTCGTTTAATTATGAATTATTGTCAGCAAAATGTTTTCGATTATCCAGTTAAGGCCTATTTGGTTGATAGTTATGAAAAAGATTTAGATGAATTTTCTTCTGGAGGATTTGTTGAGCAATATACTATCAATTCTGGAGAAGTTGAAAATATTTTTGAAAGCATAGAGAGTGAATTAATTCAACGCAAAAAAGATGTTCAAGAATTTGGCATAGAGTTTATTAAGAATGAACCACTATTGTTATGTGTTATTGATAATAATAACATTTATGAATCAAATGGAATATCAAAGCAAGCTGTTGATATTTATAAGAGAATCATAACAAATTATAAGGCATTTAAAGTTCTTTTCATATTCTCAAATATTCCAAACAGTATAGTGAGCTATTCTTCTCCTGAAATGTTGAAACAGGTTAAGGATATCAATTATATAT
>VSOH01000223.1 GCA_009774735.1 Clostridiales bacterium | reverse complement strand
TAAAAAAATATCAAATTTTGTATAGGCATTTTTATTATTTTGTGTTATTATATATGCGATTAAATTTTACCAAGGAGAAATCAAATGGCAATGGTTTATCGTGTATTTGTTGAAAAGAAAAAAGGTAATGATATTGAAGCCGGACAAACACTGGCTGATCTGAAAAACAATGTAGGTATTACCGCATTGGAGGATTTAAGAATCATCAACCGCTATGATGCTCAGGGCTTAAGCGAGGAGGAGTTTAACACTGCTGTTAAAACAATCCTTTCCGAGCCGAACCTTGATAATGTTTACAATGAGCTTTCCATCCCGGAAGGCTGGAGATATTTTGCTACCGAATATCTGCCGGGTCAGTATGACCAGCGTGCAGACTCTGCTGCTCAGTGTATTCAGCTTTTAACCGCAGGTGAAAGACCCGACGTACTATCTGCTAAGGTTATTGCTGTTAAGGGTGACATCACCGACGAGGAATTTGAAAAAATTAAATCATATATTATCAACCCTGTTGAATCACGTGCTGCATCAATGGACAAGCCTGCGTCACTTGACTTGAAGAGCGATGTGCCTGCCGACATTGTACGCATCAACGGATTTATTGAAAAAAGTGATGACGAAATCGCTGAATATCATAAGTCAATGGGCTTTGCCATGAGCATTGCTGATTTGTGCTGGGTAAGGGATTATTTTAAAAATGACGAAAACAGAGAGCCAAGCCTGACTGAGCTTAAGGTTATAGACACTTACTGGTCCGACCACTGCCGTCACACCACCTTTGCTACAGAGCTTGACGAAATCAAAATCAATGAAAGCAAATATAACAAGGCAATCGAAGAGGCGCTTAATGAATATTTTGATGTCCGCAAAGAGGTTTACGGCGACAGAGATAAGATTGTCTGCCTTATGGATATGGCTTGTATCGGAACAAAAGCACTCAAGAAAAGAGGTTTGGTCGACAATCTTGACGAAAGTGAAGAAATCAATGCCTGCTCAATTGAAGTGCCTGTAGTTATTGACGGCAAAACAGAGCAGTGGCTCGTTCAGTTCAAAAATGAAACACACAACCATCCAACAGAAATCGAGCCGTTCGGCGGTGCTGCAACCTGCCTCGGCGGTGCAATCCGTGACCCGCTGTCAGGCAGAGCATATGTTTATCAGGCAATGCGTGTTACAGGTTCAGGCGACCCTACAACTCCGTTTGAGGAAACTCTTGACGCTAAGCTGCCTCAGAGCAAAATCACCACAGGAGCAGCAGCAGGTTATTCGAGTTATGGTAACCAGATTGGTCTTGCAACAGGTCAGGTAACTGAGCTTTATGACGCAGGCTATGTTGCAAAGAGAATGGAAATCGGTGCAGTTATCGGTGCATCACCAAAGCACAATGTTATCCGTGAATGCCCGCAGAAGGATGATGTTATTGTTCTCCTTGGCGGAAGAACAGGACGTGACGGCTGCGGCGGTGCAACAGGCTCATCAAAGGCACATAACAGCTCGTCCATCGAAACCTGCGGTGCAGAGGTACAGAAGGGTAATCCGCCTACCGAGCGTAAAATCCAGCGTCTGTTCAGAAAAACAGAGGTTGCAAGAATGATCAAACGTTGCAACGACTTTGGTGCAGGCGGTGTATCCGTTGCTATCGGTGAGCTTGCAGACGGCTTAAAGATTGACCTCGATAAGGTACCAAAAAAATATGACGGTCTTGACGGCACAGAGCTTGCTATCAGTGAGTCACAGGAGCGTATGGCTGTTGTGCTTGACAAAAACGATGTTGACAAATTTATTGCTCTTTCAAACGAAGAGAACTTAGAGGCAACACCTGTTGCAGTTGTAACAGACGAAAACAGACTCGAAATGACATGGAGAGGTGACAAAATCGTTGACCTCAGCCGTGATTTCTTAAATACAAATGGTGTAACTCAGCACGCAACTGCTGAAATCACCGCAGTTGATGATAATCAGAATTACACAAAGCAAATCCCTGCAGAGCTTGCTGACCTTGACAATGCTGAGGCATTAAAGGCAAACCTTGCAAGACTTGAGGTTTGCTCACAAAAAGGACTTGTTGAGCGCTTTGACTCATCAATCGGTGCATCAACAGTATTAATGCCTTATGCAGGCAAATATCAGCTCACTCCCGAAGAAGCAATGGTTGCTAAAATTCCGCTTCTTGAGGGAGAAACAGACACAGCAACCGTTATGGCATACGGCTTTATTCCAAAGCTTTCACGCTGGTCACCATTCCATTCTGCAGCTTTTGCTGTCAGCGAATCATTGGCAAAGCTTGCAGCAGTAGGCTGTGACCCATCAAAGGCAAGACTTACCTTCCAGGAATATTTTGAAAGATTGAACGATGCTCCTGCACGCTGGGGCAAGCCGACAGCCGCACTCCTCGGTGCGTTAAAGGCACAGCTTGGCTACAAGTGCCCGTCAATCGGCGGCAAGGACTCCATGAGCGGCAGCTTCAATGAGCTTGACGTTCCGCCTACTCTTGTTTCATTTGCAGTAGGTATGAGTGAAGCCTCCAAAACAGTATCAGCTCAGTTCAAGAGAACAGGCTCAGCAGTTAAGCTTTTGCCTCTGCCTGTTGATGAAAACAGCGGTCTGCCTGATTTTGAGAAGGCAATGGCACTTATGGTAAGTGTTTATGAGGGTATCCGCAGCGGAAAAATCCTTGCTGCATCTGTTGTTAAAGAGGGCGGTGCTGCTGCCTGCGTTTGCAAAATGGCATTCGGTAACAAGCAGGGCTTTACCTTTGCACAAGGACTTGATAAAGAAATCTTATTTGCAGCTA
Organism: Clostridiales bacterium; assembly: GCA_009774735.1. Taxonomy (GTDB): domain Bacteria; phylum Bacillota; class Clostridia; order Oscillospirales; family Acutalibacteraceae; genus Eubacterium_R. Next base: position 140 of record VSOH01000223.1, on the reverse strand, counting down.
AGGAAGCAAGCTTTGTTGTTGAGCTTGCAGATACTGATGCTTTTGACGGCATTCTTTTAGGTACAACAAATGAGAACGGTGTATTCATCATTGACGGCACGGTTCAGACTGTTGACGAACTGATTGATGCCTGGACAGGC
>VSOH01000222.1 GCA_009774735.1 Clostridiales bacterium | reverse complement strand
GCATGGTATTGATGGTAATGAAATTGATGCAATGTCAAAAGCAAAAGAAGAATTGGAAAATTATTTAATTCAAAGATAAACTAATTTTTATTTTATGGAGGCAATAAAATGGGAAGAATTACAGACTATGATAGGCTTGATGCGTTAAGTGATGATGATGCAATTGTTGTAGAAACTAAAGAAGGAACTCGACATATTACAAAAGGTGCTTTAGATGCGGAATACTCTCTAAATCCTGGCAAAAATATAGAAATATCCAATAAAACAATTAATGTAGTTACAAGTGACGAAATATCAGAAAAGTAAAACTTAATTATAAATTCGGCGATATTGACTATAAATCATATTTCGATGATGCACCGCTTGACGTGAATGGAAAAACATATTTTGCTGAATTAAAATCTGAAAAAGAAATGATGACGCAAGATTATACACCGGGAATACATTTTGAAACGCAGGAACAATTTGATAACTCTACAAAATATAAAGATGCAAGATATCATTTTTATAATTGTACTTTTGATGATATTCATTTTTCTGACAATGTCGTCATAGGACAGCTTGAAAGATGCCGTTTTAACCGTTGCACTTTTGAGAATTTTGATGCAGAAAGTATTAAATTTAATGGTTCAGTCTTAACTGATTGCAGCATTATTAATAGTAATTTTAAAAGCTGTAATTTTGAAAACGTTGGATTGTATCAATCTCAAATCAGTAAATCGGATTTGACAAATGCAAATTTTGCCACAGCGAATATGAAACGTACAAGATTTGATGAAAACAATTTATCAGCAGTTAAATTCCACGGTGCAACACTTAATGGTGTAATTATTACTGAACCAACAATTAATAAACCAATAGAAGGATTATTTACTGAAAACATAACTTGGGATGGTGCTACTTATGAAGAAATCGAAACACTTAGAAAGAATATTTTTTCGAGGTTAAAGCTTGAGCCTGTCACATTTGCTCAAAAAGTAGAAGCTGTAGAACGTTCATTAGAACCATTGCCTAATTCAGAGCCTGATGTAAAATTTATGTGGAATGGTATTAAAATTGATGGTGTTCTGTATAAAGGCACATATTATTCAGGGTCATACAAGGGTGTTCCTGAAGGTTCAATAACCGTTTCTATGGACAGAAGCAATACACCACGCATTGAAGGTCTTGAAATTGAAAACAACTCGGATATTATGACAGATTATTTTGAAAAGGATTTTGTTATAATTCGACCTGACTCAATTTATTATAATGCTGCCTTGAAAGCTGCGAATGATTATCAAATTCGTTTAGAAAAAAAGGCAATTAATCAGTATGAAAAGTTAGCAGCAAAACGTATTGGAACTCCGATGGAAGAACAATACAAACAAGAACTTGAAAGGCATAAAGCTGCATTAGAAAAACTTCAAAATCAGCAGACAATAAAAATATCTGAGACGGCACTTGAAACAGTACCCAAAAGTGCTGACCCTATTCCCAAACAGACAGTAGTTGTGAATTGTTTTGCTGGACCGGGTGCAGGCAAGACTACTTGTGCTTGGGAAATTGCCAGTGAGCTGAAAAAAAGAGGAATTGAGGCAGAATATGTTGGTGAATATGCTAAGGAACTTGTATGGGATGGTAACACTGAGCTTCTTGACGGTTCATTGAAATCACAGCAACAGCTTTATGATATTCAAAATCACAGAGTGCAGCGTTTGATAGGTAAGGTTGATGTGGTTGTTACAGATAGTCCGGCAATTTTAGGTGCTATGTATTTGAAGCAACCAAATGCTGAGTTTGAAAGAAGTATAATCTCTGATTTCAATAAACAACATAATTTTAATTTGTTTATCAATAGAGGTGTTACATTTCAACAGACCGGTAGAATTCATAATCTCGAAGAAAGCAAAGCTATTGATAATAAGATTAAAGAGTTTTTAGATAGAAATGAAATTTATTATGGTACTTATAAACATAGTACCATAAATAAGGTTGTAGAAAATATACAGACACACCTTGAAACTGCAAATAATATATTTCTTTCAAGCAATCATCCAGCCGATGAATTAGTTGATGAACATAGATTTTACAAACAATCAATATCTCCAAATGAAAAAGTATTAAAATTGCAGCAGTTTACAATTATAAATGAGTTTAATCCTGCACCAAATGAATATCAAACTTGGATTAGAAATGCTGATGATATTAACTCTTTTGAGGATGCTCTCAAAAACAGTGATTACGATGGATGGGAGCAGAATGGATTTGATGAAAGTTATCCTCCTGAGATTGCTCAGGAAGCTTTGAACTCAGGAAAAATAACAGTCTACAGCTCGCATCCCATTGAACAAGGTGTATTTGTTACTCCATCACCTATGGAAGCTAAAAGTTATAGCGGTGATGGGAATATCTACTCAAAAGAGGTCGATTTGAATGCTGTTGCCTGGATAGATCCTACGCAAGGACAATATGCAAATGTTGAGGAATACAAATTGTTATCGCCTTCTGAAATAGAAATAAAATGCAACGGTGAGGATTGGAGTATTGTTGATAAATTCTCTCAGAAAGAATTAGAAATCCCATCAGGATATACTCCTGATGAGCTTTTATATGCAATGGCACAGAAGTGTCCTGAATATAGAGATTTTGTTAACAATAATTTTGATAAGCTGCTTAATGACATTAACAATGCTGAACAGGCTATTTCAGATGAGGCTATAAATGGCGATTGGATTCAATCTCCCGAAACACAAAGTCAGGCAACTGAACCTACTTTAGCTGAACAAAAAATTGCTGAGGTGAAAGAAAAACTATCAAATCCGCAGCCGATAAAACAATCTTTAACACGTGAAGAATTTGATAATCTCACAAGTGAAATTGCAGAAATCGCAAAAATCTTGCTGGCTGTGAGATACAGAGCTTCGGTGAGGTGTGGGGGGGAAGGAACGGTAG
>VSOH01000221.1 GCA_009774735.1 Clostridiales bacterium | reverse complement strand
AATTAAACCCTCCTGATGTCTATTTTACATCAAGAGGGTTCTTTTTTCTATTGTCCATTTTTTACGGACTTGTTCATTATGGTTTGCAAGGTCTTTTATCATTTATATATTTTTTGATAAAAAATTTTTTATAGCTATTGATTTCGGCAATATTTTACTGTATAATATGTAAGTACAGACGGTTGTACGGCAGTACAGCCGTTTTTTGTATTTTTTCAGTCGAAGGGGACTATTCAGGGGCGAACTGCCTCTGATGGTCGCCTTTATATATTTTTTGTGCTATGAGAGGGAATTATGTTTAAAACAGGCTTTGACAATGACAAGTATTTACAAATGCAGTCCGAAAGGATTAAGGAAAGGATAAGTGAATTCGGCGGCAAGCTTTATCTTGAATTCGGCGGTAAGCTTTTTGACGATTTTCATGCATCAAGAGTTCTGCCGGGTTTTCAGCCTGACAGCAAGCTGCAGATGCTTTTGCAGCTCAAGGATCAGGCAGAAATTGTTGTTGTAATCAGTGCTGAGGATATCGAAAAGAACAAGGTGCGCGGTGACCTTGGAATTACATATGACATTGATTTGTTCAGACTTATTGATGCCTTCAGAGGCAGAGGACTTATGGTAGGCAGCGTTGTGCTTACAAAATATGTTTCTACTGCCAAGGTACAGGCTTTTGAAAGAAAGCTTGATCAGGCAGGCATTCCGTTTTATCGCCACTATGTGATTGAGGGCTATCCTGCCAATATAGGCAAGATTGTAAGTGACGAGGGCTATGGCAAAAACGATTATATCGAAACCACAAGAGAGCTTGTTGTTATAACTGCACCCGGACCCGGCAGCGGAAAAATGGCAACCTGTCTTTCACAGCTTTATCATGAGAATAAGAGAGGGATAAAAGCCGGCTATGCTAAGTTTGAAACCTTCCCGATATGGAACATTCCGTTGAGTCACCCTGTCAATATTGCCTATGAGGCAGCAACTGCCGATCTTAACGATGTGAATATGATTGACCCATGGCATCTTGAAGCTTATGGCGAAACAACCGTTAACTATAACCGAGATGTTGAAATTTTTCCTGTTCTCAAAGCAACCTTTGAAAAGATTTATTCAAAGTGTCCGTATAAATCACCCACCGATATGGGCGTTAATATGGCAGGTAATTGTATTTTTGATGATGAGGCTGTAAGAGAGGCTTCAAGACAGGAGATTATAAGACGTTATTATCATGCCTGCTGCAATACGATGAAGGGCGGAGCAAAGAAGGACGAGATTTACAAGCTGGAGCTGCTTATGAATAATGCAGGTCTGACTGTTGAGGACAGACTCTGTGCAAAGGCAGCAGAGAAGCTGGCAGAGGAAACAGGTGCGCCTGCATCGGCAATTGAGCTGAATGACGGAACAATCATTAAAGGCAAAACTTCTGATTTGCTTGGCTGTGCATCGGCAATGCTTATTAATGCACTAAAATATACTGCAAATATTGCCGATGATGTTCTGCTTTTACTGCCTGAGGTTATCAAGCCTATACAGGAGCTTAAAATCAATCACCTTTGCAATAAAAACCCACGGCTTCATACAGACGAGGTGCTGATTGCACTTTCTGTTTCGGCAGTTACCGACAGCAATGCAAAGCTGGCACTCGAGCAGCTTAAAAAGCTTAAAAATTGCGAAATGCATTCCTCGGTTATGCTGTCACAGGTTGATGAAAACCTGCTTAAGAAGCTTGGCGTAAGAGTAACCTGTACAGCAGTTAAGGGCTGATAAAGAGGATTTTTAATCCCCTTAATATATTTTTATAAGGAAGTGGTCAGAGTGAACACAAAATACATATTCATAACAGGCGGTGTGGTTTCTGGACTCGGAAAGGGCATAACCGCTGCATCCTTAGGACGTTTGCTTAAAGCAAGGGGATTAAAGGTGACTGCACAGAAGTTAGACCCTTATTTAAATGTTGACCCCGGTACTATGAACCCTGTTCAGCATGGTGAGGTATTTGTTACCGATGATGGTGCTGAAACCGATTTGGATTTAGGCCACTATGAACGATTTATAGATGAAAGCCTTTCGCAGAATTCAAATCTAACAAGCGGAAGAGTTTTCTGGAAGGTTATCAGTGATGAGCGAAAGGGCGTTTACGGCGGTCAGACAATACAGATAATTCCGCATGTTACGAATGAAATCAAGCGTTATATTTCTAAAAATGCAGAAAATGGTGCGGATGTCTGTTTTATTGAAATCGGCGGAACAATCGGTGATATTGAGTCACAGCCTTTTATTGAGGCTATTCGTCAGTTTGCTGTGGATGTCGGCAGAGAGAATTGTCTGTTTATCCACGTTACGCTTGTGCCGTATCTTGCCGCATCTGATGAGCTTAAATCAAAGCCTACACAGCATTCTGTAAAGGAAATGCTTTCTCTCGGTATTCATCCTGATATTATTGTTTGTCGTACAGAGCATCCGCTGACTGATGATATTAAAAATAAAATTGCACTTTTCTGTAATGTTGACAAGGAATGTGTTATCGAGAATAATAACTGCGATATTCTCTATGCAGTGCCGATGATGCTCCATGAGCAGAAAATGGATGAGGTTGTTATTAAAAAGCTTGGTATTAAATGCGGTGAAGCTGATTTGACCGACTGGACAGAAATGCTCAATGCTTTAAGAAATCCAAAGCAGACAGTTAAAATTGGTATGGTGGGCAAATATGTTGAGCTTCACGATTCCTATATTTCTGTTAACGAGGCTTTAAAGCACGGCGGAATTGCTACGGGAAGTGCCGTTGATATTCAATGGATTGACAGTGAAAGCCTGGAGGGTGATGTTGATGTTGCCGAAATTCTTGGTGATATGGATGGTATCCTTGTTCCGGGCGGCTTTGGCTCACGAGGTATTGAGGGAAAAATAAGAGCCTGTGAATTTGCAAGAACAAACGGTAT
>VSOH01000220.1 GCA_009774735.1 Clostridiales bacterium | reverse complement strand
TTATGGCACCGTGTCCGAGAGGCTGGAGATACCCGACATACGATATTATGGAAATCTGCAAGCTTGCAGTTGAAACACGCTATTGGCCGTTATTTGAGGTTGTTGACGGCAGATGGATTTTAAACTACCAGCCAAAGAGCTATGTTCCAATTGAGGAGTGGCTTGTTAAGCAGGGCAGATTCAAGCATATGTTCAAGCCCGGCAATGAGTGGATGATTGAGTCATTCCAGAAAGAGGTTGACCGCCGTTGGTATGAGCTTCTCAACAGATGTGACGAAGTACGCGGTGCATAATTAATGAAAGTAAAAAACGATGCAGTTCAATGTGAACTGCATCGTTTTTTTATATACAATAGCTTATAAATATAAATTTATTTTGATTTGAATACATAGGTGTTCAAATTCAGTTTAATATTATGATATCATTAATTAGGGTGATAAAATGTTAAAATCTGAGGATATCGTTGATGCTTTGATTGAAATTAGAAATATAAAAAAATGGACTAAATTAAAGGGAGGGCTTTAGCCCTCCCTTTAATTTATCAGCCATTCAGTATAGCAAAGTTTTCTTTATTGCACTTATAAAGATTTTTGAATACCTTGAAGTTTCTGTCATAAATCTGCTTATTTTCTTTTTTAGGATGATATGTAGTCTTGATAGGTATAAGTTTTTTAACATCTGTCATTTTAGGAATAACACCGATACCGACAGCAATACAGGCAGCAGCGCCTACTGCACCAATGTTCTGAGGTGATTCAACAACGACTACATCACGTTGTAAAACATCGGCCAAAATCTGACAGGTTGTTTCGCCAAGAGCACCGCCTCCGCAAAAACGTACTGCATCAGTAGTTTTGAATTTATTAACCTTCTGCTCCTGTCTTTCAAGCATCCATCTCATATGGAAGCAGATACCCTCAACAACAGCTCTGATAAGCTCTGTTTTGCCTGTGTCAAGACGAATGTTAAAGAACATGCCGGCTGCGTTAGGGTCTTCAAACGGACAGCGGTTTCCATGGAGCCACGGAGTAAATACAACACCGTTTGAGCCTGCAGGGATTGAATCAATTACCTCCTCAAGATAGTCATACATATTGAACTCAACCTGCTCAAGGCTGTCTGTAGCACTGCCGTATTTTTTTAAGAATACACCGATTTCATCAAGTGCAAGGTGATCCTTAACCCAGCCAACGCATTTGTTTGATGTTTCAAGCTCACCGAAATAGTTAAAGGTTTCAGGGTTAACACCGACAATTGCTGCCATCATAGCACCTGCATCAACAAGCTGCTCGGGAACAACTGTGCCGACCCAGCCTGATGTACCTGAATAAATATGTGTGTCACCGATTTCAACTGCACCTGCACCAACACCGATAAGTGAGGCATCACCGCCGCCGCCGTAAACTGCTGTGCCCGGTGCAAGTCCAAGCTCCTTGGCTGCCTGTTCGGTAACTTCGCCGACCTTTTCAGTACTCTTTTTTATCGGTGCAAGGTGTTCCATTTTAACACCGACCATATTGCATACAGGCTTGCACCAGCCCTCGTGTCCTCTTCTTGTGTCATAAAGCAGTGTGCCGAAGGCAGAGTCCTGTGTCATAACAAATTCGCCGCTGGCACGGAGAATTAAATATTCTTTAATGTCAAGCCATTTGTATATTTTCTTGAAGTTTTCAGGCTCGTGAGCTTCAACCCATCTGTATTTCCAGATAGGGTCTTTAACTGATGAACTTACTGCACCTGTATATCTTAAATACTTAAGCAGCTTTGTAACCTCTGCACCTGCAACCTGTACACCGTGCGCAATGCCTTTTTTCAGCTCTTCTCTTGCTCTCTGGTCCATATATGTCATAGGACGGCGGATACACTTACCCTCCTTGTCAACAAGAACAAGACCCTGCATAGCTGAACAGAAGCTGATACCTTCAATCTGTTCATTCGTTACATTTGGAACTTTAGCAAATACTGTCTTTGTGGTTGTGCACATAGCCTCCCACCATTCGTCAGCATCCTGCTCAGATCCGCCTTTTACGCCTGTTTCCTCGTCAACATAGAGATTGTAGCCTGCTGTTGATGAAGCAAGGATTTTCATTGTTTCATCAATCTCAATCAGGCAGGTTTTGATACCGGTTGTGCCGATATCATAGGTGATTACATACTTACTCATATTTTAATATCCTCCTAAAATTTCCGAAATTATTTTTCAAATGTAAATGCAGATTCAATGAATTTTAAAAGCTGAACAATAACCTGCTCCTCATTGTTTTCATTGACATCAACACCTGTGTAAATCCTCAGTTTCTCTTTGTAATAATCACAGGTATATGAAAACTGCAGGGTCGTCAGCAGATTGTCAAGAAAATAAGCAAACAGCCTTGGGTCAAGGTCGGGACGTACCTCTCCCTGGCTGAGCGCCTTGCCGATAGTTGTAATATATATTGAACTTCTTTTGCTCTCAATTTCCTCTACCATCAGCCTTATTCTTTCAATCGAACCTTTTTCTGCAGAAATTTCATTATACATCTTAATATAATTGGAATGCTTTCTTGAATGTATACAAATTGTTCTGATAAGCTTTTCTGCTTTTACAAGCAGCTTGTCATCACTAATCATAATATCATACAGAGCTTTCTCAAGAATGTCCATACCTCTTGTAAGGCAGGTCATAAATAAATCCTCTTTGGTAGAAAAATACTTATACATTAATCCTATAGATATGCCGGCATTTTTCGCAATAATATTAATGTTTGCATTTTCATAACCCTTGGAGGAAAACTCCTCAATGCCTGCTTCAAGAATGATGTTTTTTCTATCATCATCAATTCTTTGAAAGGCATCTTTGTAAAATTGTTTTTCTAACATTTTTCTAAATTTCGTATCGTTGCACAAAAAGAACAATTGTCGTTTGTGCAAGGTTTACAAATCCCCCAGACATTTGCGTTAAATATTATAGATATACTAACATTATTTC
>VSOH01000022.1 GCA_009774735.1 Clostridiales bacterium | reverse complement strand
AAGTTTATAAGAGTGCTGGATGGATTTTTTGCAGCAGCAATTTTTATTTTTTTTACAATAATAGGTATAGGCAATTTTATTCTGCCCAGTAATATTAATACCTATTATGATAAGCCGATAAGTTATGGCAATATTTTTACTTTTACTCTCAGCGAAGATGAGCAGGTTGATTTTCAGCGAAGCCGTCCTGTTTCTGCAGTAGAGGGTGACATTAAGCTTTTTGGTGTGATACCTGTAAAGACAGCCACACTGAGCTACAATCAGGAGCAAAGTGTTGCTGTCAGCGGTGAAAGCTTTGGTATCAAGCTTTACACCGATGGTGTAATCGTTGTCGGAACGAGAGATGTTGAGGGTGACAATGGCAAAAGCAACCCTGCTAAGGAAGCAGGACTTGAAAAGGGCGATATTATCGTCAGCATTAATGATATTAAAACAACCACTTCAGACAAGGTTGAAGAAATCTTTAATGATAACAACGGAAAGCCCTATAGAATTAAGGTAAAGCGTAACGGAAATTATAAAACCTTCAGTTTGACACCTGTCTATTCAAAAAGTGAAGGCTCATATAAGGTTGGCATCTGGGTGCGTGATTCAACTGCAGGTATCGGTACGATAACCTTTTATAATCCTTCTAACAGCTCCTTTGCGGCACTTGGTCATCCGATAACGGATGTTGATACAAATGAAATCATGCCGATTTTAGAGGGTGAAGCGGTTGAGGCAAATGTTACAAAGCTTTACAAGAGCAGCAACGGAGAGGCGGGCTCAATCTGCTGTGATTTCACAAATAATAAAATAGGCTCATTGACTACAAACAGCGTAAGCGGAATTTATGGAAAATATATTTGTGATACCGATAAACACAGTGAATACAAGGTTGCTCCGGCTCAGGAGGTTGAAAAAGGACAGGCTCAGATTATTTGTACCCTTGACGGTAACGGCCCCCAGCTTTATACAGTCGAAATTGTTAAGGTTTCCTATCGTGACAGTCAGGAAAAGAACATGGTTATAAAAGTGGTTGATGAAAATCTGATTTCTAAGACCGGCGGTATTGTTCAGGGAATGAGCGGTTCACCGATTATTCAAAACGGAAAATTAATTGGCGCTTTGACACACGTTATTGTAGATAATCCCGAAAAAGGTTACGGAATATTTGCCGAAAAAATGCTTGAGGAGTCTAATACTGTCGTATAACTCGCAATGTGAAAAAATAATAAATTAATTTGTGAAAAATACTTGCAAATTTAATTCACAAGTGGTAAAATATGGAAGAATTAAACAAGGGAGGTTTTTCAATGAAAAACAACATTAAGGTGTTAATTGCTGATGATTCGGCACACTTTGGCAGGGAATGTCAAAAAACACTGAAAACAGCAGGTTATGACGTTATGCTTTGCAAAAAGGATGGTGGCAGGGTTATGTCAATCGTCGACACACAACACATTGATGTTATATTAATGGATGCCTTTATGGCAAATAGTGATGCAATTGATGTGCTTGAGCACATTGAATCGTCCCTTAGTGAAAAACCATTGGTAATTGTACTTTCTTCTATGGATTCACAGGACTTTGAGGAGCAGATAATAAATGCAGGAGCGGATTATTATTTTATTAAACCCGTTAATCCTGAATCAGTTGCAAAAAGAATAATCCGACTTTCAAACTGGAAAAATGAAAAAGCAAGAAAGGGTGGGGACAACGATATAAACGGAGATATTGATGTTGTTATTTCTGATATTATGCGTCAGATTGGAGTTCCTGCACATATTAAAGGCTATCAGTATCTCAGGACATCTATAAAGCTGTCAGTAGATGATGCTGAAATGCTCGGCTCTGTTACTAAACTTCTTTATCCCACTGTTGCTAAAATGTATGACACAACAGCGTCGAGAGTTGAAAGAGCAATAAGACATGCAATTGAGGTCGCTTGGGACAGAGGAGATGTTGATGTCCTTTCATCTTATTTTGGCTACACAATTCAGTCCCAGAGAGGTAAGCCAACAAATTCAGAGTTTATCGCTATGATTGCTGACAAGCTCAAGCTTTCCATGCGGCCGGGTGCATAATAAACAGTGATTTTATTTTTTGACATAAATTACATTATCCCTTAATATTGAACTGAGGGGTGATGATTTATGAAAAAGGGTATGATAAAAAAGATAATTCTGTCACTGCTGTCTTGCTCTCACCGGCACGGCAATAATATGTGTTCATTTTATAATGGCAGATATTATCAGTTCAGCAGTGTAAGCGGCTATAATGCAGGCAGACCGTCAGAGATTATTCCAAGCTGTACATTAACAACAATTGATGTTAATGCCGAGGATACTAAATCCATGTATTCATTTGAACAAATCTATTTTGAATGATATATTTAATACTAATAAACTATATATAGTGGTGTGAGCATGAATTCACTTGCTTGCACCACTTTTTATGTTTGTGCAAATTCACAGAATTTTTAACTTGAAATTCGTTAAAACTGCACAATCAAAATTTTGGTAAAAAAGTTTAAAAAAATTTAACTTTTTACTTGACATTGCACTCCCTTTTATATATAATAAATGAGCGTGTGAAAGGGTTTATTATATTTATATATAGTAAACACCTATTCACCAACTTTAGATATGCGATGATGCTGGAGGTTGCACTACTAACCCAAGTGGTAATTTCAGCGGAGTATGTCCGATTTTAAACCGGGCGACATTCACCGATAGGTAACTATGCAGTCAGTGACTTGCGAACACTGATTTTATGCGTGTTTTTCTGCCCGAATGAAATTTAATCATTCGGTTTAATTTAAAGAGCAGGTTGAAACACGGGGGAGCGTGGTGAAAATATCGGAGCTCGCACCATAATTTTTCAGGAGGAAATAACATGGCAGCAAGTAAAGTCAAAATTCGAATCAGACTCAAAGGCTATGATCACAGCTTAGTTGATCAGGCAGCAGAGAAGATTGTTGAGACAGCAAAGAGAACCGGTGCTCAGGTTAGCGGACCGATTCCACTTCCGACAGAGATTGAGAAGGTAACAATTCTTCGTGCTGTTCATAAGTACAAGGACAGCCGTGAGCAGTTCGAACAGAGAACACACAAAAGACTCATCGACATTCTCAGACCATCAAACAAAACTGTTGAGGCTCTGACAAGTCTTGAGCTCCCAGCCGGTGTAGAGATTGAAATCAAGCTCTAATTGAGGCTGAGGTCATGTTGGGTGTAAATCCCAACCAATAACCAAAGGAGGAAATAAAGTTATGAAAAAAGGTCTTATCGGCAAGAAAATCGGCATGACACAGATTTTCGACGAGACTGGCAAGGTTATTCCGGTAACAGTTGTTGAAGCCGGTCCTTGTGCAGTAACACAGGTTAAGACAATGGAGAATGACGGCTACGAAGCAATCCAGGTTGGCTTTGGTGATATGAAAGTATCAAGAGTTAACAAGCCAATGAAGGGTCACTTCGACAAGGCTGATGTAGCTCCAAAGAAAACACTCAAAGAGTTCCGTCTTGACAGCATCGAGGGTATCGAGGTTGGCAGCATCATCAAGGCTGACATTTTCGAGGTTGGCGAAATTGTTGATGTAAAAGGAACAAGCAAGGGTCATGGTACTGCAGGTGCAATCAAGCGCTGGAATTTCTCAAGATTGAGAATGACTCACGGTACCGGTCCTAACCACCGTCACGCAGGCTCACTTGGTGCTTGCTCAAGCCCTTCAAGAGTATTTAAGGGTAAGAAGATGGCTGGTCACTATGGTCACGAAACAGTAACAGTTCAGAACTTAACAGTTGCTAAGGTTGATGCTGAAAACAACCTTATCGCAATCAAGGGTGCTATCCCCGGTCCTAAGGGCGGAATTGTTGTAATTGCAGACGCAGTTAAAGCTTAACGAAAGGAGAGATATAAATGGCACAGGTTCAGGTTTATAACCAAGAAGGTAAGAAAACTTCAAAATTAGAACTTGCAGATTCAGTATTTGGCATTGAGCCAAACGCTAATGCAATGCATCTTGCTGTTGTTAGCTATCTTGCTAATCAGCGTCAGGGCACACAGTCAACTCTCACTCGTTCAGAAGTAAGCGGTGGCGGTGCAAAGCCTTGGAGACAAAAGGGCACAGGTCGTGCAAGACAGGGTTCAACTCGCAGCCCACAGTGGACACACGGTGGTATTGCTCTTGGTCCAAAGCCAAGAAAATATAAGGTTAACCTTAATAAGAAAGTTAAGAGACTTGCTATGAAGTCTGCACTTTCAACAAAGGTTGCTGCTGAAGAAATGATGGTAATCAACAAGGTTGAGCTTGAGGCAATCAAGACAAAGGCTATGGTTGATATGCTCACAAAGCTTAAGGCAGCTAAGAAAACTCTTATCGTTACTGCAGAGAGCGATGAGAAGATTTACAAGAGTGCTCGTAACATTGAGGGCGTTAAGGTTGTTACAGTAAATACACTTTGTGTTTATGACATTCTTAACTGCGATTCATTTGTAGTCCTCAAGGATGCAGCAAAGAAAATTGAGGAGGTATACGCATAATGAAAACTGCTCAGGATATTATTCTTAAGCCAATCATCACTGAGGAATCAATGATGGGCATTATGGTTAAGAAGTATACTTTCAAGGTTGCTAAGGACGCTAACAAAATTGAGATTGCTAAGGCAATTGAGACTGTTTTCCCTGGCACAAAGGTTGCTAAGGTTAACACAATTAACGTTCGCGGCAGACAGCGTCGTCAGGGTATGAATGTTGGCTACACTCCTTCTTGGAAAAAGGCTATCGTAACCCTTACAGAGGATTCAAAGGAAATTGAGTTCTTTAACGATATGATGTAATCAATCCCTATATATAATAGTATAGAGCAAATTATTTCGGATGATGAGGTATGAAAGGTGCCATCCTTTCGCAAAGTTATCCGGAAAGGAGAAAAGAAATGGCAATTAAGAATTACAAGCCGACCACTCCTTCAAGGAGAAATATGTCAGTAACTGATTATTCTTCTCTCTCTAAGGTTGCTCCTGAAAGATCTTTGCTTGAACCACTCAGCAAAAAATCAGGCCGTAACTCATACGGAAGAATCACAGTTCGTCATCGTGGCGGCGGAAACAGAAGAAAGTATCGTTTAATTGATTTCAAAAGAAACAAGTTCGATATTCCTGCAACTGTTAAAACAATCGAATACGATCCAAACAGAAGTGCACATATCGCTCTCATCCAGTATGAGGATGGCGTAAAGAGCTATATCACAGCTCCTGAAGGTCTTAAGGTTGGCGACACAGTTATGTCAGGTCCAAACGCAGACATCGTTGCAGGTAATGCACTTGCATTAAAGGATATGCCTGTTGGTACAATCGTACACAACGTAGAGCTTTATCCGGGTAATGGTGCTCAGCTTGCTCGTTCAGCAGGTAACAGTGCTCAGTTAATGGCTCTTGAGGGTCCTTATGCACTCCTCAGATTACCTTCAGGCGAGTTAAGAAACGTACCGAGAGATTGTATGGCAACAGTTGGTGTTGTTGGAAACACTGACCACGCTAATGTTAAAATCGGTAAAGCAGGCCGTAAGCGCAACATGGGTTGGAGACCTACAGTTCGTGGTTCTGTAATGAACCCGAATGACCATCCACACGGTGGTGGTGAAGGTAAGTCACCAATCGGCCGTCCGGGTCCTTGCACACCTTGGGGCAAGCCTGCTCTTGGTTATAAGACACGTAACAAGAAGAAGGCATCTAATAAGATGATCGTTCGCCGTCGTAACGGTAAGTAAGAAGAAAGGAGAAGATTAAATGAGTAGAAGTACTAAAAAAGGACCTTATGTAGAAGAAAGTCTTTACAAAAAGGTTGAAGCTCTTAATGCTTCAGGCGATAAGCAGGTTATTAAGACCTGGTCAAGAAGTTCAACAATCTTCCCTGAATTCGTAGGACACACTTTTGCTGTTCATGACGGAAGAAAGCATGTTCCTGTATATGTTACAGAGGATATGGTTGGACACAAGCTTGGTGAATTTGCACCAACAAGAACATTCAGAGGCCATGCAGGCTCTAAGACATCTAAGTAATCGAAAGGAGAAATATTATGGAAGCAACAGCTAAAGCAACCTACGTCCGTATCTCTCCAAGAAAGGTGCAGATTGTTCTTGATTTAATCAGAAACCAGCCTGTTGATAAGGCAATGGCTATTCTTCAGTACACACCAAAGGCTGCTTGCGAGCCTGTTAAGAAGGTTCTTAAATCAGCAATGGCTAACGCTGAAAACAATAACAATATGGACGTATCAAGATTAGTAGTAAGCTACTGCAACGCAACTGCCGGACCGACTCTTAAGAGAATCCAGGCAAGAGCACAGGGCAGAGCATACAGAATAAACAAGAGAACATCACACATCACCATTACCGTTAAGGAAATGGAAGACTAAGCGAGGAGGAAAAGTTAAATGGGACAGAAATGTAATCCAACCGGTTTAAGAATCGGCGTTATTAAAAACTGGGACTCTCGCTGGTATGCAAAGAAGGGTGAGTTCGGTGACACACTTGTTGAAGATTACAATCTTCGTAAGTATTTACTGAAAACCCTCTACGGCGCTGGTGTTCCAAAAGTTGAAATTGAAAGAGATGCAAAGAGAGTTAGAATCAACATTCACTGTGCAAAGCCGGGTATGGTTATCGGTAAGCAGGGTGCAGAGATTGAAAAGCTTAAGACTCTTTGTGCTAAGAAGCTCGGCAAGGATGCAAGCGAGGTTTTCATCAACATCGTTGAAATCAAGCAGCCGGACTTAAACGCAACACTCGTTGCACAGAGCGTTGCTCAGCAGCTTGAAAGACGTGTATCTTTCAGAAGAGCTGTTAAGGGTGCTATCAGAAATACTATGAGACTTGGTGCTCGCGGTATTAAGATTATGGTTTCAGGAAGAATCGGCGGTGCTGAAATCGCTCGTTCAGAAACATATAAGGAAGGTACAATCCCGCTTCAGACAATCCGTGCTGATATTGATTACGGATTTGCAGAGGCTAACACAACCTATGGTAAGATTGGTGTTAAGACTTGGATTTACCAGGGTGAGGTTCTTCGTGAATCACGCAACAACAATAAGAGAAGGTCAAATCGCAGGGAAGGAGGAAAAAGATAATGCTTTTACCAAAGCGTGTTAAACACAGAAAGCAGCACAGAGGTCGTATGACCGGTGTGGCTACAAGAGGTAATAAGGTTACTTACGGTGAGTTTGGTCTTATGACTACTGAGCCGGCATGGATTACAGCAGCACAGATTGAAGCTGCCCGTATTGCTATGACACGTTACACAAAGCGTGGCGGTAAAGTATGGATCAAAATTTTCCCTGATAAGCCTATTACAGCAAGACCTGCCGATACTCGTATGGGTAAAGGTAAAGGTAACGTTGACTACTGGGTAGCAGTAGTTAAGCCGGGCAGAGTTATGTTTGAGCTCGGCGGTGTAAGCGAGGAGGTAGCACGTGAGGCTATGAGACTTGCTGCAAACAAGCTTCCTGTTAAATGTAAGTTTGTTAAGAAAGAAGAAGAGGGAGGCGAGCAGTAATGAAAGCATCAGAAATTAAAGCGTTATCAGCAGATCAGAGAGCTAAGAAACTTGCAGAGCTTAAAGAAGAGCTTTTCAACCTTCATTTCCAGCAGGCAATCAATCAGCTCGACAACCCTATGAGAATTAAAGCTGTCAAGAAAGATATCGCTCGCATCAAGACTGTTGAGAGAGAAATCGAACTTGATAAGGCTAATTCTTAAGAAGGAGGTAACTAATAATGGAAAGAAACCTCAGAAAAACAAGAGTAGGTATTGTTACAAGTGACAAGATGGACAAAACTGTTGTAGTTACAATTAAGGACAAAGTTCGTCATCCACTTTACAATAAGATTGTAAACCGTACTGTTAAGTACAAGGCACACGACGAGGATAACACTTGCGGTGTAGGCGATAAGGTTCAGATTATGGAATGTCGTCCTATGAGCAAGGATAAGAGATGGCGTGTGGTTGAAATCATCGAAAAGGCAAAATAATCGTTACGATTTGCGTCTTTTAATAATTTAGTCAATTATGAAATAATAACTGCAACTTAGCAAAGTGTTATTTTGCAGTACGAAGGAGGAAAATGCTGTGATACAACAGGAAAGTCGTCTTAAAGTTGCTGACAACACAGGCGCTAAAGAGCTTCTCTGCATCAGAGTTCTCGGCGGTTCAGGCAGAAGATATGCAAATATCGGTGACGTTATCGTTGCTTCAGTCAAGAAAGCAGCTCCTGGTGGCATTGTTAAAAAGGGCGAAGTTGTTAAAGCAGTCATCGTTCGTACAACTAAAGGTGTACGTCGTGACGACGGTCAGTATATCCGTTTTGACGAGAATGCTGCCGTAATTATTAGAGAGGATAAGACTCCTCGCGGTACTCGTATTTTTGGACCAGTAGCTCGTGAGCTGCGTGAGAAAGATTATATGAAAATACTTTCTCTTGCTCCGGAAGTACTTTAATGGAGGTGCAAGGATATGAGTAAAATGTTTGTTAAAACCGGTGATACCGTTATGGTTCTCAGCGGTAAGTCAAAGGGTGTTAAGGGCGAAGTAGTTGCTGTAAGTCCAAAAGAGGGCAAGGTTATCGTTAAGAAGGTTAACGTTGTTACAAAGCACGTTAAACCTCGTAAGATGGGTGAGCCTGGCGGTCTTATCGAAACGGAGTCAGCACTTTATGCATCAAAACTTCAGTTAGTATGTCCAAAATGCGGCGAGGCAACACGCGTTGGCCGCAAGGATGGAAACCGCGTTTGCAAGAAATGCGGCAACGAGTTTTAAGAAAGGGAGGAACATAACAAATGGCAGCAGCTTTAAAGGAAACTTATAAGAGCGAGATTGCGCCTGCACTGATGAAAAAGTTTGAGTACAAATCTGTTATGCAAATCCCAAAGCTTGACAAGGTTGTAATCAACGTTGGTTGCGGTGAAGCTCGTGAAAATTCAAAGGTAGTAGACGCTATCATCAGAGATCTGCAGATCATTACTGGTCAGCGTCCGGTAATATGTCGTGCTAAGAAGTCAGTAGCTAACTTTAAACTCCGTGAGGGTATGCCAATCGGTGTTAAGGTTACACTTCGCGGCGACAGAATGTATGAATTCCTTGAGAGATTTTTCAATCTTGCACTTCCAAGAGTTCGTGACTTCAGAGGTATTAACCCTAACTCATTTGACGGTCGTGGCAACTATGCTATGGGTGTTAAAGAGCAGTTAATATTCCCTGAAATTGAATATGATAAGATTGATACTGTTCGCGGTATGGATATTATCATGGTAACAACAGCAAACACAGACGAAGAGGCTCGTGAGTTATTAAAGCTTATGGGTGCTCCATTTGCAGAGTAAGGGGGGATTATCGTGGCAAAGACATCTATGAAAGTTAAGGCAGCTAAGCCTGCTAAGTATTCAACAAGAGCTTATAACAGATGCAAAATCTGCGGTAGACCTCACGCTTACCTTCGTAAGTACGGCGTTTGCAGAATTTGCTTCAGAGAGCTTGCTCATAAGGGCGAAATCCCTGGTGTAAAGAAATCATCTTGGTAAGAATCGAGAATTGCTAATCTAATAAGGAGGAAATATCAATGCATATTACAGATCCAATCGCTGATATGCTTACAAGAATTCGTAACGCAAATTCAGCAAAGCACGATACAGTAGATATTCCTGCGTCAAACATGAAGAAGGCAATTGCTCAGATTCTTGTTGATGAAGGTTATATCAAAAATTTCAAAGTAGTAGAAGACGGCAAGCAGGGTGTTATTCGTGTAACACTTAAGTACGGCGAGGGTAAGAGCCAGGTTATCACCGGTCTCCGCCGTGTATCAAAGCCGGGTCTTCGTATGTATTCAAATGTTGAGGATATGCCTAAGGTAATGAAGGGACTTGGTATTGCTATCATTTCTACTTCAAAGGGCATTATGACAGACAGAGAAGCTCGCAAACAAAATGTTGGTGGCGAAGTTTTAGCATTCATTTGGTAAGGAGGTACAGTCAGGATGTCAAGAATTGGTTTAAAGCCTATTACAATTCCTGCTGGTGTTGATGTAACAATCGACAATAACACTGTTACCGTTAAGGGTCCAAATGGTACTCTTTCAATGGATGCTCATCCAAACATGGCTATCAGTGTTGAAGGCAGCGAAATTATCGTTAGCAGACCTAACGATCAGAAAGAAAACAGATCACTTCACGGTTTAACCCGTACATTAGTTGCTAATATGGTAACAGGTGTAACAGAGGGCTTTAAGAAAAACCTTGAGGTTAACGGTGTTGGTTACAGAGTTCAAATGCAGGGTAATTCACTTGTAATGAACCTCGGTTTCTCACATCAGGTTATTATGGAAGCTCCGGAAGGCATTAAAGTTGAGTGCCCATCAGCTAACGCTATTGTAATCAGCGGCGCTGATAAGCAGATGGTTGGTCAGTTCGCAGCTCAGGTTCGTGAAAAGAGACCGCCGGAGCCTTATAAGGGCAAGGGCATTAAGTATGCTGAAGAGCATATCCGCCGTAAAGAAGGAAAAGCAGGTAAGAAATAAGGGAAGGAGTGAAATACTATGGTTTCAAGACAGGATGCCAATAAGGCAAGACAGAAGCGCCACACAAGAGTTCGTGGTAAAATCAGCGGTACTGCTGAATGTCCAAGACTTAACGTATATCGCTCTCTCAGCAATATTTACGTGCAGTTGATTGATGATGTTGCAGGCGTAACAATCGCTTCAGCATCAACAGTTGAAAAGGACTTCGCTCAGTACGGCGGCAATATTGAGGCAGCTAAGGCTGTCGGTAAGACATTAGCAGACAGAGCCAAGGCAAAGGGCGTTGAAGAATGCGTATTTGACCGTGGCGGTTACGTATATCACGGTCGTGTGGCAGCAGTTGCTGACGGCGCTCGTGAAGGCGGACTGAAGTTCTAACGAAGGAGGGTAATTTTTATGGCAAAGATTGACGTATCTTCAATGGAACTTGAAGAAAGAGTAGTAGCTATCAACCGTGTATCTAAGACTGTAAAGGGTGGTAGAATTTTCAAATTCTCAGCTCTTGTAGTTGTTGGTGATGGCAATGGTCTTGTAGGTTTCGGTATCGGTAAGTCCGGCGAGGTTCCGGATGCAATCCGTAAGGGAATCGAAGACGCAAAGAAAAATGTAGTTAAGGTTGCTCTTAGAGGTACAACAATTCCTCACGAGATTAAGGGTAAGTTTGGTGCCGGTGAAGTTTTACTTATGCCTGCTCCAAAGGGTACCGGTGTTATTGCTGGTGGTCCTGTTCGTGCCGTTGTTGAAACAGTTGGTATCAAGGACATCAGAACTAAGGCTATCCGTTCTAACAATCCTTACAATGTAGTAAGAGCAGCTATCAATGGTTTAAGTCAGCTTCGTACAGCTGATGAAGTTGCTGCAATTCGCGGCAAGTCAGCCAAAGAAATTTTAGGTTAAGGAGGGTGGAACAATGGCAGATATAAAAATCAAGCTCACAAAGAGCTTAATTGGCAGCAAAGCAGACCAGATTGCCACCGCCCACTCACTTGGTCTTCGTAAAATCGGCAACGTAACAGTTCAGCCGGACAACGCACAGACACAGGGTAAGCTTGCAAAGATTGCTCACCTTGTAACTGTTGTAGAAGAATAAGGGGAGGTGCAGATATGAAATTACATGAACTTTCTCCTGCTGAGGGCTCTAAAAAGAGCGTAAAGAGAATAGGCAGAGGTACTGCTTCAGGTCAGGGTAAGACTGCCGGTAAGGGTCAGAAGGGTCAGAAGTCCCGTTCTGGTTACAGCAGACGTCCGGGCTTTGAGGGTGGTCAGATGCCACTTCAGAGACGAGTTCCTAAGAGAGGATTTAACAACATCTTCGCTACTGAGTATGCAGTTGTAAATGTTTCAACTCTTAATGATAGATTTGAAGATGGTGCAACAGTAGATGCACAGAGCCTTGTTGAAGCAGGTGTTATCAAAAAGACACTTGACGGAATTAAGGTTCTTGGCAAAGGCGAAATCACAAAGGCTCTTACTGTTAAGGTAACTGCTATCAGTGAGTCAGCTAAAGCTAAGATTGAAGCTGCAGGTGGCAAGGTGGAGGTGCTCTAAATGATTAAAACCATCGTAAATGCATGGAAGGTAGCAGAGATTCGTAAGAAACTGTTATTTACAGCATTTATCATTCTCGTTTTTAGAATCGGTTCAGTCATTCCGGTACCATTTCTTAACATTGTTGACGAAATCAGTGTCGGTAAGGGAAACACAATCCTCACATATTTAAGCTTGATGACAGGTAGTGCATTCACATACGGAACTATTTTCGCTATGTCAATCACACCTTACATCAATGCATCAATTATTATGCAGCTTTTGGCAGTTGCAATTCCTGCACTTGAAAGATTACAGAAGGAAGGCGAAGAGGGCAGAAAGAAGATTGCTTCTATCACACGTTTTGTAACAGTTGGTCTTGGTATTCTTCAGTCACTTGCTTATTTCTTCTATCTTCGTGCAAACAATTATCTTATGATGGATGCTAACGGTGATGCTTTCACAGGCTTTGCGGCAGTGTTCCAGGCAGTCGTTATCATCGCAGTGTTAACAGCAGGCACAGCAGTTATAATGTGGCTCGGTGAGCAGATTACGATCAGCGGTATCGGTAATGGTATTTCCATTATTCTTTTCGCAGGTATCGTATCAAGATTCCCGACTCTCATTAAGCAGCTCTTCCAGTATCTGGATACAGGCCGTGTTGTTTACAGATTTCTTGTTCCATTGGTAATCGTTGTATTTGTACTGATGATTGCTTATATTGTATTTATGGACAATTCAGAGAGAAGGCTTCCGATCAGCTACGCTAAGCGTGTAGTTGGCAGAAAGATGATGGGCGGTCAGTCAACACATATGCCGATTAAGGTTAATATGTCAGGTGTACTTCCTGTAATCTTTGCTTCATCAATCCTTTCTCTTCCTGCAACTGTGCAGATGTTTATTTCAAGTGATAAGTATCAGGGTACTTTCTGGGAGAAATTCTTCAATGCTTTCCAGGGTGACTCTTGGGTATATGCAATTTTATACTTCCTGCTTATCATCTTCTTTGCTTATTTCTACAGTACAATCCAGTACAACCCGATTGAAATGGCAAACAACTTAAGAAAGAACAATGGTGCTATTCCGGGTATCCGCCCAGGTAAGCCGACATCTGATTATATTTTAAGAGTATTATCAAGATTAACACTTATCGGTGCTTTGATGCTTTCAGTAATCGCACTGTTCCCAATCGTTTACTCACTTATTTGTGATCTCGCTATTCCTCCTCTTACAGAGGGTGGTGAAGACGGCGGTATGACAATTTCACTTGGCGGTACATCACTTATCATTATGTGCGGTGTTGCTCTTGAAACTGTTCGTCAGTTGGAATCACAGATGATGATGCGTCATTATAAGGGCTTCCTTGACTAATATATAAGGAGTATTAATTATGAAACTTATTCTTCTCGGTGCTCCGGGTGCCGGCAAAGGCACTCAGGCAGAAAAGATTGTTGATAAATTCGGTATCCCTGCAATTTCAACAGGTAATATTCTTCGTGCTGCTGTTAAAGACGGCACAGAGATGGGACTTAAGGCTAAATCCTTTATGGATGCAGGCCAGTTAGTACCTGATGAGGTTGTTATCGGTATTATCAAGGACAGACTTAAAGAAAATGATTGTGAAAACGGCTTTATTCTTGATGGTTTTCCAAGAACCATTCCTCAGGCTCAGGCTCTTGAGGATGCCGGTATTGAAATCGACAAGGTTGTTGATATTGAGGTTCCTGATGAGAAAATCACAAAAAGAATGAGCGGTCGCCGTGTTTGTGCTAAGTGTGCAAATTCATATCACCTTGAGTATAAAAAGCCTCAGACTGATGGTGTTTGCGATGCTTGCGGCGGCGAATTAATTCAGCGTAAGGACGATGCTCCTGAAACAGTACAGGCAAGACTTGTTGAATATCACGAAATGACAGAGCCTTTGAAGGACTTCTATCAGAATCTTGGTAAGCTTGTAATTGTTGAAGGACAGGAGGAGGTTGCTGATACAACTGCTCTCGTCTTTAAGGCATTGGAGGATTAACATGATAGTGCTTAAAAGCAGCCGTGAATTGGAGCTTATGAAAGAAGCCTGTCAGATTTCGGCTGAAGCATTAATGGTAGCAGGCGAGGCTGTAAAACCGGGTATTTCAACAAAAGAAATTGATGAAATTGCCTATAAGTTCATAAAAAAGTGCGGTGCAACACCTAACTTTTTAAATTATGGCGGATTTCCTGCTACCGCATGTATATCTATAAATGATGAAGTGATCCATGGTATCCCAAGTGCTGACAGAATAATCCAAGAGGGTGACATTGTCAGCATTGACTTGGGTGCTGCTAAGAACGGATATAATGGTGACAATGCTGCTACATTTGCTGCAGGGACTTGCTCTCCCGAGGCAAAGCGGCTGATGGATACTACCCGTGAAAGTCTTTATAAAGGCATTGAACAGGCAGTTCCCGGCAACAGAATCGGCGATATATCTAATGCAGTCCAGACATACTGTGAGGAGCGTGGATATGGTGTTGTTCGTGACTATGTAGGTCATGGTGTAGGCACTAAGCTTCATGAAGAACCAAGCGTACCAAACTTCGGTCACGCAGGTCGTGGTATCAGACTGTTACCCGGAATGACATTGGCAATTGAACCAATGATAAATCTGGGAACCTATAAGGTTAAACAACTTTCAGACGGCTGGACAGTTAAAACTGCTGACGGCAAGCTGGCTGCTCAT
>VSOH01000219.1 GCA_009774735.1 Clostridiales bacterium | reverse complement strand
AGGGTTGCTTTATTTACACTGTTAATATAATCCATACGATTATAGAGATCAGACCTTGTTTTATCATCATCTTCAGAGTAAACCTGAAAATCAAATTCCCACATCAGTTTGGCAGAAAGACCGCTAACCCCTCCAAAATCATATAATTTTTTTGCAATTGCAAGGTTAATTTCTTTTTCATTTGTGCCGTCTACGCCGATTGTTCCGGCATCAATACCGCCATGACCTGCATCAATAACAAGACAGGATTTTTTATAGGCTATTGATGTGTTTGCAAGCTCTGTTTTTTTATGTAAATTATTTATTCCTAATGAAATTGCCAAAGTAAGTGAAAAGGCAATAATAACAGCAAGCAGTTTTTTCATAAAATTCACCAATAACTACTATGTGTAATTATAACTTATTATGATTAAAGTATCAAGGTAATATTGCATTTTCTGCTGCTAAGGGATATAATTGATGCAAAGACAGTAAAAAGGACTGAAATATATGAAAATTGTTAATTTGGACGGATTTACTACAAATCCGGGTGATTTAAGCTGGGAAGGCATAGAGAAGCTTGGTGATTATATCGTATATGAGAGAACAGCACCTGATGAAATTATAAACAGAGCAAAGGGTGCAGATATTCTTATTGTTAACAAAACAATTATGAATCGTGATATTCTTGATGCTCTTTCACCTGAGCTGAAATATATAGGTCTGCAGTCAACGGGATATAATGTTGTTGACTGTGAATATGCAAGAACGCTTGGTATAACTGTATGTAATATACCTGCATATTCAACGAATGCTGTTGCACAGCTTGTATTTGCATTTATTCTGCAGATTACAAATGAGGTTACTCTTCATTCCGGTGCTGTCAAAAGCGGCGAATGGTGCAGATGCCCTGATTTTTGTTTTTGGAAAAAGCCTTTGACAGAGCTTGACGGAAAAATAATCGGTATTGTCGGCTTTGGCTCAATCGGTCGGCGTGTTGCATCAATAGCGGAAGCTTTTGGAATGAAAGTTTTAGCCTATAATCCAAGACCAAAGGATAAGGGCGAATTGAATGTACGCTTTGTAACCATTGATGAGCTGCTTTGCCAAAGTGATATTGTGACCTGTCACTGTCCGCTGACGCCTGAAACTGATGGATTGATTAACAAAGATAATATTTCAAAAATGAAAAAAACTGCAATTCTTATTAATACATCAAGAGGTCCTGTTGTTGATGAACAGGCACTTGCCGATGCACTTAACAATGATGAATTACAGGCTGCAGGACTTGACGTATTAAAGATTGAACCTGCAAGCAAGGATAACCCTCTGCTTACTGCTAAAAACTGTTATATAACCCCTCACATTGCCTGGGCTGCCAAAGAAACTCGAGCAAGGCTTTTAAAAATACTTGAGGATAATATTGTTGCATATCTGAATGGAACACCTCAGAATGTTGTTAACTGATTCGTAATTAAGGAACAGCTGTTAATGGCTGTTCCTTAATTTGTTTACTGCAGGATTTTCTATTATACTGCCGTCTTCTGCAAAGCGTGAACCGTGGCACGGACAATCCCAACTGTGCTCCTCCTTATTCCATTTGAGTGCACAGCCCATGTGTGTGCATCTGTGACCGGATACGGTGCATAGATTTTTAACAGCTTCAAGTGAATTAATTAAAAGCTGGGGTCTAAGCATAGTTCTTGAGGGTGAAAAAACTTCTGAAAATTCATTCTCTTTGTTGAGCAATAAATCAGTTAACAGTTTTGCTGCAACCATTG
The DNA here is from genome assembly GCA_009774735.1 of Clostridiales bacterium. GTDB lineage: Bacteria > Bacillota > Clostridia > Oscillospirales > Acutalibacteraceae > Eubacterium_R. The sequence continues at coordinate 1,281 of VSOH01000219.1, read as the reverse complement.
ATGAGGTCATTCCCCATTTGTTAAAGCCTGTTGCTACATATAGATTATGAGTCAGTTTTGAATATTTGCCGATATAAGGTATTCCGTCAAGTGTCATACAGTCCTGTGTTGCCCACTGAAATTCAGCCTTAGACTGAGGATAGTGAATTGATGCAAATTTTTTCAGATTATCAAAGCAGCAGTTGCCGTCCGTTCTTCTGCCGTATCCGCCTATAAGCAGATAGTCACCATAATTTCTGAATGACATACCGCCGTTTGCCTCATCAACATACATTCCGTTGACATCCTCACCATTATCCAGTCCGATAACAAAAGAACGTGATTGATACATTTTAAAAAAGTATGTGCCGTGAGTATTGATAAACGGAAAATGCGTTGCAACAACTATATTATCAGCTGTAATTCTGCCACCGTTTGTTAATGCAACATTATTTTCGATTGCATAAACTTTAGTGTTTTCATAGATATTCAATTCTCTTGAAAGCTGTGATAAAAGCTTGAGCGGATTAAACTGTGCCTGTTTTTCAAACCTGATTGCACCAACAGTTTTAATCGGAAGCGGAATGCTGTTGACATAGTCGGCGATAAATCCGATACGCTCTAAAGTATGAATTTCATTCTCAAGCTTATCGCAGTCATCAATGGAATAAACATAGTTGTTTTTATCCTCGAAATCACATTTGAATTTATCGGCAAGCTCTCTGTAGCGATTTATCGCACTTTGATTGGCATTGAGATACTGCCTTGCAAAATCAAGATTAAATTCCTTTTCAATTTTATGATAAATAAGTCCGTGCTGCGCTGTAATTTTTGCAGTAGTACAGGAGGTTACAGCATTGCAGACTCTCCCCTGCTCTACCAAAATGTAATTAACATTCTGTTTCTTCAGCTCATATGCTAAAAGAAGTCCGGTAATTCCTCCGCCGATAATGAGGACATCTGTTTTTTTATCGTCAAGCACTGATGGGAATTTTTTAAATTCTGTGCCGCTTTGCCAGATTGATTTCATAATATCACCAATTATATTCTTATCATATTGGTAATTCTTATTCTGATAAAATAATTTAAATTAATTTTGTTATATATCTTGACAATATTTAAAAAATCTATTATTATATTTAAGCAATGCTGGTGTGGCGAAATCGGCAGACGCAAGGGACTTAAAATCCCTCGGTAGAAATACCGTACCGGTTCAAGTCCGGTCACCAGCACCAAAAACAACAAACATACAAAAGTATGTTTGTTGTTTTTTTGTTGAACAGATTATTTATAGCAATAAGA
>VSOH01000218.1 GCA_009774735.1 Clostridiales bacterium | reverse complement strand
GTTTAGAAATATTAAGGAAAGAGGTGCTACCCTTGAAGAGAATTAACACTTTAAGCTCACGCAATCTTTGCGAATCAGCTAAAAAGGGCGGCTGCGGCGAATGCCAGACATCATGCCAGTCAGCCAGCAAAACTTCTTGCTCAGTTGCTAACCAGAAATGTGAGCAGCTTAAGAAGTAATTCATGTAAATTTAATTATGGGATTTAGGTGGGCTCGCCCACCTTTTTCTTTGGAGAAATGATATGATTCACGCATATAAAATGAATGGCTATAATATTATACTTGACCAGAACAGCGGCTGTGTACACTCTGTTGACGAGGCAACCTATGATATTATTACTATGTATAACAAATACAATAATGAAGAAATAAAAACATATATCCTTAATAAATATAAAAATCAGGATGATGTAACAGCTGAAGAAATTGAACTTTGCTTTGAGGATATAGAATCTCTTATCAGTGACGGCAGATTATTTGCAGAGGATACCTTTGAAGCTGAAGCGGGTAATTTTAAAAGACGTCAGGGTGTTGTTAAAGCTATATGTCTTCATGTTGCCCACGACTGTAATTTGGCTTGTAAGTACTGCTTTGCCGGTAAAGGTGAATATGACGGACCAAAAGGCTTAATGAGCTTTGAAACCGGTAAACGCGCACTTGACTTTTTAATTGAGCAAAGCGGTACAAGACGAAATCTTGAGGTTGATTTTTTCGGTGGCGAGCCGCTTCTTAACTGGGAGGTCTGCAAAAAGCTTGTTGCCTACGGCAGAGAGCAGGAAAAAAAATACAATAAAAATTTCAGGTTTACGCTCACCACGAACGGTCTGCTGATTAACGATGATGTTATTGATTTCTGTAACAAGGAAATGGCAAATGTTGTGCTTTCTCTCGACGGAAGAAAAATAACGAACGATACTATGAGAGTATCCGCTAATGGTTCAGGCTCTTATGATTTGATCGTTGACAAATTTAAAAAGCTTGCAAAATCGCGAAATCAGAAGGATTATTATATGAGAGGTACATACACACATAATAATCTTGACTTTGCAAATGATATTATACATATGGCTGACCTCGGTTTTAAGGAATTATCCATTGAGCCTGTTGTAAGTGACCCTGACGAGTCATATGCACTGAAAAATGAGGATTTGCCTGTTCTTAAAGAGCAGTATCAGATATTAGCTGATGAAATGCTGAAAAGGTACAGAAAAGGTGACGGATTTACATTCTATCACTATATGATTGACCTTGATGCAGGACCCTGTATTGTAAAGAGAGTGTCAGGCTGCGGCGTAGGAACCGAGTACCTTGCTGTAACTCCAAGCGGTGAGCTGTACCCCTGTCACCAATTTGTAGGTGATGAAAAATTCCTTCTCGGTGACATATGGAAAGGAATAACCAACAAAGAGGTTATTGAACAGTTTGAAGGATGTAATGTATATTCCCACAAGGAATGTAAGGACTGCTTTGCTAAGCTTTACTGCTCAGGAGGATGTGCAGCAAATGCATACCACACAACAGGCAGTGTTAACGGCATTTACGAATTTGGCTGTGAGCTGCACCGTAAAAGAATTGAATGTGCAATAATGCTTAAGGTAGCTGAGACAGAAGAAAATTTAAAGGTTGAATATTAAAAACAAATTAAAGGTACGGTAAACTAAGCTTTATGTTTGCCGTACCTTTTTATATATGGATTCAGATATCAAATCGGTATTCAAAATCAGTCCATTCGTGATTAACAAAATCACGGATTTTCACAGCAATTTCCGCATCATATACCTCGACCTGAAGACCTAAGCCTGTATCCTGAACATCTGCATCGCCGTCATCATTAACTGAACCGAATGAAGGAATATTAATATAAGTAATTTTACCCTCTTCCTTTATACCATAGTCATTTTCATAGATTCCCATATGAAGATGACCCGTAAAAAAGAATACTCTGTTATCATACTTTCTAATCATATCATAGAGCTCTTCACTCTGTTCGCCGACATGCCCCTCCTGCCAAACTTCTTTAAACACATGATTTAAAGGCCAGTGACTGAAAAGGAAAACAGGTTTTCCGCTTTCTGCTGCAGATTTCAATTCATTATCAAGCCATTCAAACTGCTCAGGTGAAATATACTGAGCTATCCCAGCATCCTTATCAGAAGCCAAAACTATAAAATGATACCCATCCATTACCGCACTGTGATAAAGATTATCTATCTTATGATTAAGAAAAGTATTATTATACTTAATGAATCTTTTTTTCAAATCATCATAATCACCTGAATTATGCTTGCCCGGACAAATATCATGATTACCCGCAGCCATAAGTACATTATCAATAGTATTATATTTATCGATTAAGCCGTAAAGCATACTCTTTTCAACAGTCTGACCGTTCATAGTGTTATCACCGCACATAACAAGTGCACTGCTTTTAACCTCAGCACTTGCAGTATCAAGCAGAAATTCACCAAAAAGCGTGTGCTTTTGCCTATTATTTCCTTCAAGGTGTGCATCTGAAATCACGGTGAAGCTTGTTAGCATATTATCCTTATCAATCGGTGAATAAGCAGCAATCTCGGCAGATGAAGAAAAAATAAAAACAGCAAGTATTGATGAAAATATTTTTATAAACCAAGACATAACTTTAATTCCCCTTCTAATATTCGGTATTTTCTAATAATTGACTAAGATTTTCGCAAAATTCTTCCTTGTCTTCTATACTGAAATAATACTTTTTTCCATTTTTCAATGTGAGCTCTACATTATAGGCTCTGTCACCGCCTAATGTCATATCACTATAATAATTTATTTCTCATAAAAGATTTTGAAAGATTTATTACCATACAACAACTCGATATTTGAGCATTTTACTGTAAAGTATTTGTGTGAAAATCTATCATTAACATCAGACCATACATCTGCCATTAAATGAAATTCACAACTATTATCATTTAAATAAAGTTCATTACTTATACCATCTGTAGTATACATATTCAAAATCAAACAATCATGAAAAGAAAAATCATTATACCATTTTGGCAAAGTACTTTTCTCATAATCTAAATACT
>VSOH01000217.1 GCA_009774735.1 Clostridiales bacterium | reverse complement strand
ACATACTGGGCGACATCAGACAAACCGTATTGCAAACGGAAATGGCAAAGACCATTCTTCCCACGACACGGTTCAACATGAATTATCAAGTATATAAGACTTAAAATATTGCAAGGGCAGAGCTTTTTTTCAGGATAACTACTCTTTTATGAAAAAAATGTGCTACATTTGTAATGTTGTTTATTTTAGGATTGTTGTATCCATTCAATAATAGTCAACGATTGATTATGCAAAATGATAATATATATAACCAATTAGGATATACATCCGAATTTCTGACAGCCAATTCGGAAATAGCTAACTTATACCCTGATTATGGTGATTTAGTGAAACTTGAAGCTGATAAGTTCTACTTTTCGGGAAATCATCCAGCGGTCTTATTTGTAAATATAAAGTCATTTAGTAACAATGACGAATTAAGACGTATTGCTGCTATTCAGCATAAAGCATGGAATTATCGAAAGGTGATTTTATTATTTGCATTATCTGAAACAGAAATAAGAATCTATAACTGCTATGAAAAGCCAACCTATATAAAGGAAAATGACGATATTAATTTAAAATTAAATCCAGCAGAATTATTACGTTATGATACGACATCTTCGGATGTTGACACCCTTAATATCCTTGTGGAGATTTTTTCCCGTATAGGAGTAGATAACGGGTTACTATGGACAGAACAGCCGGAAATACGAAAAAAGATAGATTTACAAAACCGAATAGATGCTTATTTGGTAAAAAGTCTTATTGAAACAGCTAACGCATTAGAAAAAGATGGTTTAAACAAGAAAGTAATCCATAGTCTTTTAATGCGGTCACTCTTTATTTTATTTTTGGAAGATAAGGGAGCGGCCAACGAAGCTGGTTTATATACAAAAATCAAAAGCGACTGTTCAAGTTATTTCGATATTCTTGACAGTAAAGAGGCAACATATAAGCTATTTGAAGAAGTGCAGATTCACTTCAATGGAAATGTTACTCCCGTTTTACCTAATGAGAAAGAATTAGTAACCGACAATCACCTTAAACTTATTAAGAGATGTTTTATAGATGGAAATATATCAGATGATGAAACATTATTTAAGAATTGGAGATTGTTTAATTTTGAAATTATACAAATTGAATTATTAAGTGAAATTTACGAGAACTTCTTAGGGGAATTAAGCCATCAGCGAGGTCAGTTTTACACACCATATAATTTGGTCGAACTTATCCTTTCAGATAAACTTCCTATTAGTAATAGTAACTACAATGTGAAAATCTTAGACCCTGCTTGCGGTTCGGGTATTTTCTTGGTTGAAAGTTACAAACGTCTTATAAAAAGATGGAAAAAAGCTAATAACACTAACAAAATCGGTTTTGAAAATTTAAAGAATTTACTAGTAGACAACATATATGGAATAGAAATAGATGAAACTGCTATTAAAGTAGCTGCATTTAGTTTATATTTAGCATTGATAGATGAATTAGACCCTAAAACCCTTTGGATTGAAACGAACTATCAATTGCCTTATCTGATTTTTGATTCTGAAGATACAAATATCAAAAATCAAGGGCGCAATTTATGGAGAAAAGACACAATTGGAGAAGTGGACACGCATCTTTTCCCAAAAGTTGATTTAATTATTGGGAATCCTCCTTTTGGGACTAAAAACTTACCGCAAATAATCAAAGAATACTGTTCCAAATATAAATTTTCAAATGAGTATGTACTTCCATTCATTCATAAATCGGTTGAATTTTGTCCAACAGGAGAGATTGCTTTAATTTTTAATTCAAAAGTATTGACAAATACGCAAAAAACATATCAAAATTTCAGAAAATGGTTATTCAATGCTAATTATGTTGAAAAAGTATATAATCTTTCTATATTCCGTAAAACACCAAAGCATTTCGGCGGACAATTATTTGCGTCCGCAGTAGGACCTGTAAGTATTGTCTATTTTCAACATATTGCTCCTGAAACCATTTCTGAGACAATAGAATATTGGGCTCCTAAAACTTACATAAAATCGAGTATTGTTGATGGAGTTGTCATTGACAATAGCGATATTAAAAAATTACCTAGGATTGAATGTCAGAATCCAAATTCTAAAATTTGGAAAGTTGCATTGTGGGGTAATTTCAATAATTTTAGGCTTTTGAAAAAACTTCAAAAAACTACTTTAAAAGACTATTTTGACAAAACTGATAATTGGATTTATGGAAGAGGATTAAATGCAGATAGTAACAATCCTGATTTTGTTCCCAAGCAAATGATAAAAACAGAATGTATTGAAAGATATTTCACAGACCCCGATACATCTACACAACCCAACACAAAATTTTACAGAAAAAACAATGAACAATTGTTTTCTCCTCCATTTGTAATATTCAAGGAGGGACAACACGATACAGAAATTGCATGTTCTCTTTTTGAGAAAAAAATATACTGCACCACTGGTGCTTTCGTTATAAATACAACAGATGAAAAGTTAGATGAAAAAAAGTTTTTAGTTTCATATTTAAATTCGAATATTGCTAAATACATATTATTTCTAACTGCATCATCGTGGGGAATTGAACGAGAACGTGTTTTGCTAAATGAACTACTAGAGCTACCGTCTCCATTTTCCTCAATAGATTCTGATATATTAAAAAATATAGCAACAGCTTTTGATAAAATTGCTTCACTCAAGGAAAGTGTAATTTGTGATGATGCAAAAGTAAAAGAGCTAGAACAATATATATTCAATGAGTTTATCAAGCATTTCTCATTATCTGATAGAGAAGTTGCTCTAATAGAAGATACAATGTTGTTTGGCTTAGGACTATTTAGAGATGGACATAACTCTATTGGTTTTAGGCGAACTCAATTGTCCGAAAACATAATGTATGCAGAAACTTTATATAATGATATAAATTCATTTTTATTATCATCGAACACAAAGGTTTCAGCAACTATATATGATGTACAATTAAATGACCCGTTAAATTTAGTCATTCTACATTTCGGCAAAGAAGTAAAAGAAATTGAAATAAAAAACATTACCGAACTTAGGAAACAGCTACAAGAAATAGACAAATATACAGT
>VSOH01000216.1 GCA_009774735.1 Clostridiales bacterium | reverse complement strand
TTACTGCTATGTAAACATCATAACAAAGAAATAATTATTCTTCAAAATAATATTTTGTTATAAATTACCATCAATATGCATAAGTTTAATTGAGTTGATTAGTTGGACAATATATCCTACTTTATAAGCCTGTTTCCGAGATTTATCGGCGACACCTTAAATTCGCTTGATAAAAGCGTAAAATCACAGATAAATGAAATCAGATTAAGAAAAAACAAGCCGATTGTAATTTATGTGCTTAATACACTTTATTTTATAGAACACAGCGGAGTGCTGACAAGAACGGTCAGTGACAGATGTGTTAGTATAAATGAGGATGATTTTGAATATATTTGTGACAAGCTGTGCAGTCATTCTTACCATACAAATATGTCAAGTCTTATTGACGGATATGTTACTGCAAAAAATGGTTCACGAATAGGCGTTTCCTCTACCGCAGTATTCAAGGATGATAAAATATATTCCGTAAAGGATATAAGCTCACTTAATATTAGAATTTCACACGAATGTATAAACTGTGCCCAAAAAATTATCGACCTGACATATCGCAGCAGACTTCCAAGTATTATAGTTGCCGGCTTGCCGGGATGCGGCAAAACAACCTTTTTAAGAGATTATGCCCGTCTTATTTCAAACGGATACGGCGGCGAGTATAAAAAAGTATCAATAATTGATGAAAGAAAGGAAATTGCTGCCGGATTTGATGTCGGAATAAATACCGATGTTCTTTCAGGATTTATAAAAGCGAAAGGTATCGAAATAGCAACACGAACGCTTTCACCGGATTTAATAGTCTGCGATGAAATAGGAAGCATAGATGAGCTTGAAAAAATCAGATACAGTTTTTCAACAGGCGTTAATTTTGCTGTTTCAATTCATTTGAAAAATGCAGAGGATATTTTCAGCAATATTATTACAGATGAACTTATCAGGACAGGACAATTCGACTACATAGTTATTTTAAAAACATATACTGATGAATTTGAAATTATAGATTTAGGAGAGATAAAGCTTGAAGGTGGCAGGAATGATAATGATAACCCTTTTTTCATCCTGCCTTGGTTTAATGGCAGCTAAAAGCAAGCGAAAACAAATTGAGTATACCGATGGTCTGGTTTATCTCGGCAGCAGAATTTTGTTGCTTCTTAAAAGCACTATGCCTGAAACTGAGGAAATCATAAAGCTGCTGAAAAGCGATGAACGGCTTGATTTTTTTGATTTTAGTCTTGATTTAAAAAATTCGCCTTTATTACAGCAGGATAATCAAAAGATATTGAACCTTTTCAATTCATTAGGAATGTATGATATTGACAGTCAGATCATGATTGTTGATGAATTTACGGGATATTTCAAAATGCTTAATCAGCAATATCAGAATTATTATGACAAGCATTATAAGCTTTACATAATATTCGGCATATCGTCAGGCTTATTGTTGTCTGTTATTCTGATGTAGGAGGATAAATGGAAGTAGATTTTATTTTTAAAATTGCAGCAATCGGGATTATAGTTGCAGTGCTTAATATTGTGTTGATACGAAGCGGAAGAGAGGAGCAGGCAATGTTCACTACGCTGGCAGGTGTCATAGTTGTTTTAATGATGCTTGTGCCTGAAATCAGCTCGCTGTTCAGAACAGTTAAGTCCTTATTTGATTTATGATTAAGATTGCAGGAATTTCATTAATAACCCTTGTGCTGGTTATTGTTTTAAAAAATACCAAGCGTGAATTTGCTTTCATTCTGACGCTGTGCTCATCAATACTGCTATTTGGTATTGTAGTCAATGACTTTGTGAATGTGATAAATAAAATTTATCTTATTTCCGGCGAAATAGCAGGGTTAGAACCATATATATCCCTTATGGTTAAAATACTTGGCGTAACGCTCATAACTCAATTTGTTGTTGACTTATGCCGTGACAGCGGTGAAAACGCCCTTGCATCACAAACGGAAATAACATCTAAAATTATTATACTCATTATGATAATGCCTTTATTTGAGGCTGTAATAAATACTGTGTCAGGACTGTTGAAATGAAAAGATTTTTAATTGCTCTAATTTTGATAATGGTTATTCCTTCACTTTGCTTTGCTGCCGAGGATGAAAATTATAACGAATATCTGAATGCTTTTGATTTATCGGCATTTGAAGAGCTCGATGATGATACATATTCATTTTTGGAGGATTTAGGCATAGCCGATTTCAATTATGATAAGCTTACGCATCTGTCATTAAAGGATATTTTTAATCATATATGGCAGGTAATCATAAACAGTTCCGATGCACCTGTAAAAACAGGGCTGATAGTTATCTGCTTCATCATTCTGACATCTTTTTTCAAATCAATGAGCAGTGAGCTGAACAGCAGTGAACTTGCTTCTACCTTTTCCACAGTTACAAGTCTTGCAATATCTATTTTTCTTATTGTCAGAATAACAGGCTGTGTGAGTCTTTGTTGTTCAACCATCAAGCTTTGCTCAAATTTCTCCTTTGCTTTTTTTCCTGCATTCTGTGTTATCATCGCTACATCAGGCGGCGGAGCCACATCAATGTCTGTTAATACAATGCTGCTGGCATTAGCACAAGGCTTGAATTATCTCAGCCAAATGGCATTTATACCAATCACAAATTGTTTTCTGGCACTTGGTATTTGCTCCGGAATAAAGCAGGAGCTTAATATATCTTCTGTTGTGGATACATTAAAAAGCCTGATAACAAAATCAATTTCAACTATATCCGCAATTTTTGTTACAATACTTTCACTTAAAACTGCTGTTGCTTCAAGAACAGATGCTCTCGGTCTCAGGTCAATGCGCTTTGCAATTAACTCAGTTGTGCCTGTTATAGGAAGCTCAATCAGCGAGGGACTTCTTTCAATACAAAGCTATTCAAGTCTTATAAAATCAAGTGTAGGTGTTGTGGGAATTATAGCAATTGCAGTAATATTTCTGCCTGCTTTAATTGAAGTAAATCTGTGGCGTATTATTTTGTCATTATCATCAATATGTGCTGATGTTTTCGGTGATAAATCTTCTGTCGGAATCATCAGAACATTCAGTAATACACTGCTTATTATAGATGTTATTC
>VSOH01000215.1 GCA_009774735.1 Clostridiales bacterium | reverse complement strand
CGTCTGCCTATGGCATTGGTGTATTTGACAATAATATAAAAAGCTTTATTGATGAAATTGCAGATATGGGCTTTACCTACTGGCAGGTTCTGCCATTCAATCCCCTTGACGGTGCAAATTCACCCTACTGCTCACCGTCAGCATTTGCAGGCAATTACCTTTTTATTGACCCTAAAGGATTGCTGAATATGGGTCTTGTTACTGAAGAAGATGTTAAAGGCAACATCTACGACGGCACACCATATACTGCCGACTATGAATTCGCTGCTGAAAAGCGTCTGGAACTTTTGAAAAAGGCATTTTTAAATGTTGATAAAAATCTTGCAAAAAGCATTAAAGCCTTTGAATTGGATAATCCGTGGCTGACAGATTACAGCATTTTTATGGCAGTTAAAGAGACTGAAAATATGAAGCCCTGGTGGGAGTGGAGCAGTAATCATGCCCACTATTTTGACTGTATTAAGGATATTTATCACTATGAGGAAAGTGCCGCCTTCTGGAAATTTGTGCAGTACATTTTCTATAAGCAATGGAATGAAATCAAAACATATGCCAATAAAAAAGGTATAGCCGTTATCGGTGATATGCCGATTTATGTGGCAATGGACAGTGCAGATGTATGGGCAAACCTGCCTATGTTTTTAATAGATGAAAAAACACTTAAGGTTGAAAAGGTTGCAGGTGTGCCGCCCGATTATTTCAGCGAGGACGGACAGCTATGGGGTAATCCGATTTATGACTGGAAGGCTATGGAAAATGATAATTTCAGCTGGTGGATTTCACGCCTTGGTCACGCTCTGAAAACCTATGACACTGTAAGGATTGACCATTTCAGAGCCTTTGCGTCTTATTGGCAGGTACCTGCCGACTCAGACACCGCAAAGGTTGGCGAATGGATTGACGGACCTAAAATGAAGCTTTTTGACAAAGTATTTGAGGTTTATCCGGATGCTCCGATTATTGCAGAAGATTTGGGTGTTTTCGGTGAGGATGTTGTTCAGCTTTTAGAGGATACCGGATTCCCCGGTATGAAGGTTGTGCAGTTCGGCTTTGACCCTAACAGTGACTCATCACATATGCCGCATAATGCAGTACAGAACAGCATCAATTATGTGGGGACACACGATAACAATACAATTCTCGGCTGGCTCTGGGAAGCAAGTGAGGATGAACGCCGCTTTGCTCTTGACTACGTAGGCTTTACAGGTGATAATTGGGGTGAGGGCGGTTATTACAGCCAATCCTGCCGAAAGGTTATTGAAGCAGTATGGAAAAGCGCATCAAATGTCGCAATCATTGCACTGCAGGATATGTGCGGCTTTGGCAGCGACGCAAGAATGAACATCCCCGGTGTACCTGATAAAAACTGGCGTTTCAGAACAACAGCAGATACAATAAGAAATATTGACAAAGATTATTTCAAAAAAATCAATTCACTTTACAGAAGAATGTACCCTGTGTTTGATAAGCAATCATTATAAAAAAGTCACGGACTATTTGTCCGTGACTTAATTTTTTGCACCAAGTTATGCATATCCCCAGGTTAAAAGCTCCCATTCACCGTTTTCTGTTTTTGCAAGAAACCATTGCCAGTCTGTATATACGTCATTTGGATTCCAGCCACCGCTCTGTACTGAATTTGCAGTTAAAAAATCCGATTTAAAAACCGCACACTCGGTGTAGTTTTTTTCACCCAATTCTATACAATAATCAAGACTATCGGCTGATTTGTCATCACCACAATAGGTAACATCATAAACACGCTTTACACCGTGCCGGCTTCCGATTTCATCAAGAATAACATTTGCTGCAGACTGCAGACTTTCTTCAGACAGAACATCGGAGTTTCCTAAATTAACATCTGTATGTTTTATATTGCCACTAAGCCGTACAGAAAAAGTTAACACTATACAAGCCACCACTGCAATAACTATTATTATGATTTTTAAAGTCTTTTTCATATCAATCCCTCCGAATAAATTATAATACTCAGATTGATTTATTTCAATGAACAGAGAGTGGATTTTATCCGCCGGTAATGGACTATGTTTATTTTTTATAAAAATAAGGTCCGCACCTACCGTCCTCATGTGTTCTTGAATAAGTCCAGGAAAAATTATCGGCGGTTATAACAAAATCACTCCATCCTGCAATATTCTTACAAAATTCAACAATATCACCTTCACAGATTTTTTCTGCACTTGTCATTTGAATTACAACATCTTTTGAGTGGGTTTCAAAAAGCAGAGTACATTTGTTTTTGTTTATGCTGTCAAATTTTTCAGTCGGGTTTTCTTCGCTTTCAATTATTTCAAAGCTGAAAATATGCCAAAGAAATGTATTGAATTCTTTATTTTCAACACATAAATCATATGCTTTCTTTCTCAATTCTTCATCAGCATCAATAGGCAAAAATGATTTAACCCACAACCTTTTGTATTTTGATGCTTCCTTATTATTCAAAATAGTACAATCAATGCCAAAGCGGTCTTTCAGTTTTTCAAGTTCATTTGCTAATGAGATATTCAAATTTTTTCTTTCCCTGAAATTACTGATCATATGCGGAATTAAGGTGCGGGTCTTCATAAGGAAAATAGCTAATTCAGGAAAATGTATCCCCAAATTCCTACTAAATTTTGATGGTGGTTTAGGTGCTTTATGATTGCACTTTTCATCCAACAGCCAGGGTAAACCATTGACATAAATATCCATTACGATTGAATTCCCATTACTGTATGACTCTGAATAACATTCATCAGGAGTAAAAATATGTATTTTAAAATGACCGACAGTTATATCATTGTCTTTAACATCATCAAGTACATCGAAGCCATTTTCCATAACATCTTCAATTGATTTGAAAGCGGACTGGAAATAAGATATAAATTCACCGATAATACTTGTTCTGATAATGGTGTTCCAATGCGCTTGTTTGGAATAAAAAGCATATTTAACATTAAGCTTTTTAAGGTCAATGCATAGAGCAGCAAAAAACGCTTTTTCCTCATCCGTCATTTTTTCATCAACATATTTTTTGAAATTTCTGTATTCTTGATTTTTTATAATTTTTGTTTCATTAAATAATTTTGATGTTTCAAAATCATCAATCAATATTTCATAATTATTATAC
>VSOH01000214.1 GCA_009774735.1 Clostridiales bacterium | reverse complement strand
TATTTTTTAGTGAAAGGATTATAACTATGAAAAAAACTTATAAGATTGAAGTAGATTGTGCAAACTGTGCCGCAAAAATGGAGGAGGCTGCAAAAAATACAGCAGGAGTTGCTGATGCAGTGGTTTCGTTCATGACACAAAAAATGAAGGTGGAATTTGAAAATGATGCTGATGTGCAGTCGGTTATGACACAGGTTGTTAAAAACTGCAAAAGAGTAGAGGATGACTGCGAAATATTTATTTAGAGGTGGCTGTTATGAGCAAAAAACAACAAATTGTTTTATGGAGAATTTTAATATCAGCACTGCTTCTTGTCACCGTTAAAGTACTTGCCTCTTTTGTTGAGCTGAACCGTTTCGTTGAGCTGCTGCTGTATTTAATTCCATACCTGGTAATAGGCTATGACATTCTGAAAAAGGCAGTAAAGGGCATATTTAAGGGTCAGATGTTTAATGAAAACTTTTTGATGGCAGTTGCTACTGTCGGAGCTATGGCTTTGGGTGAATATCTCGAGGGTGCGGCAGTTATGCTTTTTTATCAGATTGGCGAGCTTTTCCAGAGTGTTGCTGTTGGCAGAAGCAGAAAAAATATCAGCGAGCTTATGGATATTCGTCCTGATTATGCGAATGTTGAAATTGACGGAAAAATAGTTAAAGCAGATCCTGATGATGTAGAGATTGGTACTGAAATTATAATAAATCCCGGTGAAAAGGTGCCCATTGACGGTGTTATAACATATGGCTCAACAACCCTTAATACAAGTGCTTTGACAGGTGAAAGTGTGCCTCGTGAGGCTGCTGCAGGTGATGAGATAATAAGCGGTTCAATTAATCTTTCCGGTATGATAAGGGTTAAAACAACTAAGGAATTCGGTGATTCTACTGTTTCAAAAATACTTGATTTAGTTGAGAATTCAAGTATGAAAAAGTCAAAGTCCGAAAACTTTATCACTAAATTTGCCGGATACTATACTCCTGCTGTGTGTATCAGTGCAATTGTGCTTGCGGTTTTACCTCCTGTAGTCAGAATGATTGCAGGCTATGATGCGATGTGGAGTGAATGGATTATCAGGGCACTTACATTTCTTGTAATAAGCTGTCCCTGTGCACTTGTTATTTCAATTCCGCTCAGCTTTTTTGCAGGTATAGGCTGTGCCTCAGCAAACGGAATATTGGTGAAAGGTTCAAATTATCTGGAGGCATTGTCAAAGACAAAATATGTTGTATTTGATAAAACCGGTACGCTTACAAAGGGTGTATTTGAGGTGACGGATATTCAGTCTGAAAATGGCTTTGATAAAGATGAGCTTATTAAATATGCTGCCTATGCCGAATGTGCGTCAAGTCATCCGATTAGTATGAGCCTGAAAAAGGCTTACGGCAAAGAAATTGATTTGTCATCAGTGACAGATATTGAGGAAATTGCAGGGCACGGTATAAGTGCCGTTGTTGAAGGAAAAAGAATTTTTGCCGGTAATATGAAGCTGATGAACAGGGAAGGCATTATTGTTGAAGACAAGATTGACAAAGGCACAGCAGTATATGTTTCTGTAAACGGAGCTTATGCCGGCTGCATTATTATCTCGGATGTTATTAAGGAAACATCTGAAGCAGCAATTACTTCTCTGAAAAAAAGCGGTATCAGAAAAACTGTTATGCTCACAGGTGACTCAAGGAAAACAGCACAGCAGGTTGCCGATAAGATTGGTATGGATGAGGTGTATTCCGAACTGCTTCCTGCTGATAAGGTATTAAAGGTTGAAAAGCTGCTTGAGGAAAAACAATCTAAGGAAAAGCTTGCTTTTGTAGGTGATGGCATTAATGATGCGCCGGTTCTTTCACGTGCAGATATCGGCATTGCTATGGGTGCGCTTGGTTCGGATGCCGCAATAGAGGCAGCGGATGTTGTGCTTATGGATGATGATCCAGCCAAGATTTCACTGGCAGCAAAAATTTCGATAAAGACACTGAAAATTGTTAAGGAGAACATTGTTTTTGCACTTTTGATAAAAGCACTTTGTTTGGTGCTTGGTGCATTTGGCATTGCAAATATGTGGTTTGCAATTTTTGCAGATGTTGGTGTTATGGTGATAGCAGTGCTAAATGCAATAAGAGCACTGAAAATAAAGCAATAGAAAAATCCCTATGGAATTGATTTTCCATAGGGATTTTGTGAATTAAGAATTTATTATTTATACATCGGACCGTAGGTTGCACAAGCACGGTAATCTGCTGATTGCTTATCCTCAGTTCCGAAAGATGACCAGCAATGCGGACGGAAAATTCTGTCATCAGATACATTGTGCATATTCACAGGAATACGGAGCATGGATGCCAATGTAATAATATCAGCACCAACATGACCATAAACCGTAACGCCATGGTTCGCACCCCAATTAGCCATAACACTGTAAACGTCTTTGAAAGCACCCTCGCCTGTAAGGTTCGGAACAAACCATGTTGTCGGCCAAGATGCATCTGTACGCTTGTCGATGGTGTTGTGAATTTCGTCAGGCAAATCGGCTGTGTAACCCTCGGCAAGCTGTAAAACAGGACCGATACCGTCAACCACATTCACACGAAGCATTGTAACAGGCATTTCAGCCTTGCAGCGGAAGTGACTTGAAAATCCGCCGCCGCGGAAGTATTCATAGTTCGCTCTGCACCAGTCAGTTGCATTAAGACAAGCCTTGATATCATCCTGTGTCATTTCCCAGAATGGCTTCATACAGCCCTCATCGTTAGCGTTTTTGCTTGCACCGCTGCCGTCAAGAGCAGTTGCACCTGAATTGATAAGGTGAATAAATCCGTTTTGAGCAATTCCGTCAGGCTTAACGCCTGTAACTCTTTCACATGCCTCAGGACTCCAGTAGGTACGTACGTCGTGGAAGCAGGGTGCTGAGGCTGAAACGAGAGTGCCAAGCATCATTGCAACACCATTTAATGTGTCATTCTCTGTTGCAAATGGTGTCGGTGCTTTAGGTCCGTTCCAGTCAAAGGTCGATGCCATAATTGCCTCGGTGAAGTCCGCGTTGGGAAGCCAGTCGGTCCAGTTTCTCTGACCCTGGAAGCCGCCTGCAATTGCATTTTTGCCGAGTGCCTCCTCGTGCCAGCCCATTTCATCAAGCTTTTTG